>NZ_VOZS01000042.1:0-6686 GCF_013419675.1 Acinetobacter sp. YH12069
ACAATAGCAAGAGTGAACCACCTGATCCCTTCCCGAACTCAGAAGTGAAACCTCTTAGCGCTGATGGTAGTGTGGGGTTACCCATGTGAGAGTAAGTCATCGCCAGCTCATTATTCGAAACACCCCCAACTTAAACGTTGGGGGTTTTTTTTATGCGTGGAGAAAAAAGGGAAAAAAATAATAAGAAAAGCAGCAGGATAAAATAGGGAAATGATAAAAATATTGTTAGATTGAGGCTTGAATTATCTAAACATGGATGATTATTAGACAATCAACGCATTCAAAAATCATCAATTAAAGTAATTCTCAGCTTAAAATGCCGGAAAATCTGAATGTAAGTCAGCTAAAACAACAGTTTAAATGTCTAACTATCGACTTAAGTGATGTCTGATGACTTATGATTTAGAAATCTACGACTTAGATCGTAGAGTTGCGATTTTTTTCTATAAAATTTGAGTTTTATTCTGACAATTTTCATATCAAATAATCTATCGTCTGATTGTGATTTAGCTTCTAATAACACATTGATAATTAATCATTATAAAAACTAGACCCGCAGTCCATCGACTTTTTTATGTATAAATATTTCAAAAATATCCGAGTTTTTATGACATTTTATTCCCAAACAACATGGATATATCTGAAAGGTATGGGTCTATACCTTTGTAATTTTGGACAATTTACAGTCAAAAACGGCATTGTAGCGAAAAATAAAACTCACAATTGGAGGTGAGGTTCAATGTCTACAAGCACAATGAATGTGAATAGCGTTGTCGATAACGCTAAGTTCACAAAATCGCATTTTAGCATCATGATGTGGTGTCTAATTCTTATTTTATTTGATGGTTACGACTTAGCGATCAATGGTGTTGCGCTGCCTTTATTGATGAAAGATTGGGGATTAACAGCTGTTCAGGCAGGTATGCTAGCGAGTACAGCACTTGCAGGGATGATGTTTGGTGCCATGATGTTTGGTACTTTGGCTGATAGGATTGGCCGTAAAAAAGTTATCATGATTTGTGTATTTTTATTCAGTACATTCACATTTTTAGGCGGTTTTGCATCAAATCCAACGGAATTTGGCGCGTTACGTTTTATTGCTGGACTTGGCATTGGTGGGGTATTACCGAACCTTGTGGCATTGACATCTGAATATGCACCTAAGCATCTACGCAGTACTTTAGTGACCACTATGTTCAGTGGTTATGCAATGGGTGGCATCATGGCGGCTCTCTTTGGTTCATGGTTTACTGCGGATTATGGCTGGCAAATCATGTTCTTCATTGCGGGTATTCCACTGTTACTGTTGCCATTTGCTTGGAAATTTTTACCTGAATCGCTCACATTTTTGGTGAAGGTGAATCGTCATGATGAAGCACGTCGTATGATTCAAACCATTGCACCTGAACAAACCGTGACTGCAAATACTCAACTGGAACTGACTGAAGTTGCGGTTCCGGGTGGAACGTCTGTTAAAGCGTTGTATAAGCAAGGTCGTGGCGTAAGTACGATGTTGTTTTGGCTGTGTTTCTTTATGTGTCTATTAACCCTTTATGCATTAGGCAGTTGGTTACCAAAACTAATGATGGCCGCAGGTTATTCATTAGGTAGCAGTTTGACCTTCCTATTGGCGATGAATATTGGTGCGGTGATTGGTACGATTGGCGGCGGTATTTTAGCTGACAAATTCCATTTAAAACCGGTGATCATTACATTATGTCTCGCAGGTGCTGTGGCACTATCTTTACTCGGCTTTAATTCACCACAGCCTGTGATCTATCTTTTGGTTGCAGTCGCAGGTGCATCGGCAATTGGTTCACAAATCTTGCTGTATAGCTATGTTGCACAGTACTATCCGTTGTCTGTACGTTCGACAGGTATTGGTTGGGCTTCTGCAGTTGGTCGTACAGGTGCGATTGTTGGTCCTATTCTGATCGGCTATTTATTATCACAAGAATTGCCACATCAAATTAACTTTATGGCCGTAGGAATTCCAGTAGTCATCGCAGCGATTGCAGTGTTCTTTATTCGCAAAGCGCAAACGGATGAAGAGGTTGCCGCTTTAGAAAATGTGAATAAGGCTTCAGTGAAAACACAGCGTTCGTATAGCTAAAACATAGATTTAAAAAGCCCGTCATTTGATGGGCTTTTTTTATGTTGTACTCATAATTCTTATCATTGAATTGGGGCTGAATGATTTATTAAAACATATTGATAAATAATGAGATTTAATATTTTAAATAGCTTTTCTAATTTAATTTCATCGTTATATAGAGACTCGATCATACGTTTTTCAGTACAAGCAGAGGTCTGAAAATAGGGGATGAAGTTCAGGGCGTATAAGTAATCAAGTTTGAGGCTTGAGGTTCATTTTGTTACTTAAATATAGTGAACTCTGTGCTCAGTCAGCGCATGATAGAGGCATAGATTTATTCACATTTATCAATAATGTCTCAAGATCATGGAAATATCGTCATGTCCAAAGCCGTACAAGATATAAAAGACTATCCGCTCTATGTTGCAGGTAAAGCATTGACTACCGATCAGTGGTTAGAAGTGGATCAAAAATATACCCAAGACGTATATGCACGCGTTGCACTCGCAGATGCTGCAACCATTGAAAAAGCCATTGATTCAGCGGTTAAATCTAGCGCTGCAATGGCGGCATTGGAACCTTTTCAAAAACAAAAAATCTTACTGCACTGTGTTAAACGTTTTAATGAAATGCGTGCAGAATTGACTGAAATTTTAATTGCGGAAGGTGGAAAACCGTGTAAAGCCGCAGCTGCTGAAGTTGAACGTTTAATTAATACCTTTCAAATTGCTGCCGATGCTGTCACACAGATGGATGATGGTCGCATGATCCCATTGGCGGTTACTGCAGCGGCATCTGGCTATCAAGGCATGGTCAAACATGTGCCGATAGGCCCTGTATCGTTGATCAGCCCGTTTAATTTTCCGATCAATCTGACTGCGCATAAAATTGCACCTGCCATTGCTGCAGGCTGTCCATTTGTGTTGAAGCCTGCAAGTTTGACGCCTATTTCAGCTTTAAAAATTGCGGAAGTTTTAGCAGAAACAGATTTACCTAAAGGTGCCTTTTCGGTTTTACCTTGTCCACGGGAACATGCAGATGTATTAGTCACAGACGACCGATTTAAACTGCTCAGCTTTACCGGTTCCGATGTTGTGGGTTGGGATATGAAAGCGCGTGCGGGACGTAAAAAAGTGACTTTGGAACTCGGTGGCAACGCTGCGGTATTGGTTGAGCCCGATACGGAAATTTCAGCAGCATTTATTGAGCGCTTAGTGGGTGGGGCGTATAACCATGCAGGGCAGGTGTGTATCAGCGTACAACGCATCTTGGTGCATGCCGATATCTATGCCGATGTGAAGAAAAAACTTGTGGCGAGAATGAAGCAGCTTAAAGCGGCTGATCCTCAGTTGGAAAGCACCATGGTCGGTCCAATGATTAAGGAAGCGGAAGCAACACGCGTGCATAAATGGGTCGATAAAGCAGTAAAAAAAGGTGCTAAAGCATTGGTTCGTGGTGAACATCAGGGGGCTTTGCTCGATCCAATTTTATTGGAAAATGTCGATGAATCACTAGAAGTGTATAAAGATGAAATCTTTGGCCCTGTAGCGATTTTAGAGAAATACAAAAATTTTGAAAAAGGCATCGCCAAAATTAATAGCAGCCGTTTTGGTTTACAAGCGGGCGTCTATACGCAAAATTTGAATAAAATGCTGTATGCGTGGAATCACTTAGATGTCGGTGGAGTGATTATTAATGACATTCCATCTTTCCGTGTTGATAACATGCCATATGGTGGCGTAAAAGATTCTGGCTTAGGCCGTGAAGGAATTCAGTCTGCCATTCGAGATATGCAAGAAGAACGCGTATTGGCGATAAAACTGTAGCAGTTTAAACTTGGGCTTGGTTCAGTATGGATCTGTTCGAAGCCCATTTTTTAATCATTTCAAAAACTAAAGTGCATAAGAAAAAATGAAACGAATTTTATTATTGGTCAGTTTGATGACCGTGAATATGGCTGTCTTTGCCTTTAACGCCACTCAAATGGTGACCGATGCACGCAGTCAAATTGGGAAAACCTTATATTATGATCCTGCATATACTGCACTGCGTTATCCGATGGGAGATGTTCCCTTAATCAAGGGTGTTTGTACCGATGTGATAATTCGTGCATTACGACAGCAAGGGATTGATTTACAAAAAGCCATTCATGAAGATATGAAAGCCAATTTTAAGCAGTATCCACAAAAATGGGGCTTAAAAAGTACTGATAAAAATATTGATCATCGGCGTGTTCCCAATATTCAAACTTGGATGCAACGTCAGGGCTTTGTTGTCAAAGATAAACAGTATTTGGCAGGAGATATTGTCACTTGGGACTTAGGACGTGGTTTAGTGCATATCGGCGTGGTTTCAGATCATAAAGTGAAAGCTAGCGATGTTCCGCTCATCATCCATAATATTGGAGAGGGCACACAGGAAGAAGATATTTTACATGCCTATCAAATTACCGGACATTATCGAGTGAAATAACTATAAAAATTTAATCGGAAATAAAATATTCCTAAAAGTTATATTATTGATAACTTAAATTGTATGAAAAATAAGCTGATTAAATGAACATTTAAGCCTAAACACATTATAAAAATGGAATATTTGCCGTAGAAATTACAGAAAAACTTAAAAAAAGTGAGTATTGTTAATTCATACAAAGGGAAAGTTATTTGTGGTGTTTTTAACCAAAATGCGCATGTGATTTTTCTGTTTGCAATTTGGTATAGACGCTCACAAGGTATCTCACCAGATCAAACACCCAGAATTTTATTTTTATGGTTCTTTTTTTGCTCGCGATATAACCATAACAAGCAGCAGTTAAAGATGCCTGAGGTTTAGGTGTTCTATGTCAGATAATCGTGAAAACTGGTCGGCACGATCAGGATTTATCATTGCCGCTATTGGTTCCGCTGTAGGTTTGGGAAACATTTGGCGTTTCCCTTACGTGGCGTATGAAAATGGTGGCGGTGCATTTTTAATTCCCTATTTAATTGCAATTTTTGCAGCGGGTTTGCCTTTATTATTCTTAGATTATGCAGTGGGGCATAAATTCCGAAAAGCACCGCCTACTGCATATAAAAAACTTATGAACAGTGAGGCATTAGGCTGGTGGCAAGTGATGGTGACACTCATCATCGGGATCTACTATGCCAGCGTATTGTCATGGGCCGGCAGTTATATTTTC
This sequence comes from Acinetobacter sp. YH12069, assembly GCF_013419675.1. NCBI lineage: Bacteria > Pseudomonadati > Pseudomonadota > Gammaproteobacteria > Moraxellales > Moraxellaceae > Acinetobacter > Acinetobacter sp. YH12069. The sequence goes on from NZ_VOZS01000042.1 coordinate 5,274, forward strand.
TACTCAATTGGTCAAAAATGGGGTGAAGATACGCAAGGCTTCTTCTTTAATACCTACTTGCAAAATGCCGATGGAATTGCCTTTGGTTTTGTACCGACCTTATTTTTTGGATTGGTGATTGTTTGGGCGATTACCATGTTCATTTTATATGGTGGTGTGAAGAAGGGTGTAGAGCTTTCGAATAAAATCTTTATTCCATTGTTGGTGATTTTGTTCTCGATTTTGGTGATTCAAGCAGTGCGTTTACCGGGTGCTACAGAAGGTTTAAATGCATTCTTTACGCCAAACTGGGATGCGATGACTGACTATAAAGTATGGTTAGCAGCCTTTGGTCATATCTTCTTCTCGTTATCGATTGGTTTCGGGATTATGTTGACCTATGCGTCTTACTTAAAAGCAAAAACCAACTTGACCGGTTCAGGTGTAGTCGTTGCATTAGCCAACTCATCATTTGAAATTTTAGCGGGTATTGGTATTTTTGCGGCATTGGGCTTTATGGCACATAGTGCGGGGGTACCTGTAAATGAAGTGGTTTCAGGCGGTATTGGTCTTGCGTTTATTGCTTTCCCGAAAATCATTTCGAGCTTGGGTACGGGCGGTGATTTATTTGGTTTCTTGTTCTTCTCATCACTTGCAGTTGCGGGTATAACGTCAATGGTGAGTATTTTGGAAGTGCCAATTGCGTCGTTCCAAGATAAATTCGGCTGGTCACGTAAAAAAGCTGTAACGATTGTTGCGGGTGGTTCTGCCATTGTATCGACTTTAATTTTCTCAACCCACAGTGCGATTACTTTCGTTGACATCATTGACTACTTTGCCAATAACATTGGTATCGTGGCGGGTGGTTTGTTCTCGATTATCTTGGTGTCGTGGTTCCGTCGTCCATTGCTTGCGCAATTACGTGATCATGTGAATCAATATTCAAGTATCAAATTGGGCTTTGGTTGGAACTTCTTATTAACGGTTGTTACTCCGCTTTCATTATTAGTAGCTTTAGGATTAACCATTAAAGACGTTGCGTCTAAAGGCTATGGTGGTTATCCAGTTGACGTGTTATTGCCTGTAGCCGGTTTAGTCATTGCGATCTTTGCGCTTGGTGCGATTGTATTTAGTTGCATGAAAGACAAAAAACCTGAGGAGAAATAACATGAATACATCTGCATTAATCATGATGATCATTTCAATGGTTTTACTTTGGGGCGGTTTGATCTTAGCGTCGATTCATTTAGCAAAACATCCAGATGAAGAAGATTAAGCTTCATCGTTGATAAAAAGGAACCCGAGGGTCACTGCTGTCCCACAAAAATCACAAGAGGAACCTCAATTGAGGTTCCTCTTGTTTTATCACCCTCTTGTCTGGTGAGAATAGCGATTTCAAATACTTCCTTTCGAATAAGTTCACTTGGATAATTC
>NZ_VOZS01000043.1:0-6382 GCF_013419675.1 Acinetobacter sp. YH12069
GCAAGTAACTTGGACCAGTGTTGATCATTTAGCATTGTTCGAGGCATAGCGAGTGTAAAATTGGGTTTGGCGATTTAATTTTACTATCTCGCTATTTTTTTAATCAACAAATGTCAACAGATCCTAAGAATAATGAGTCTTGAAAGGACGTTTTCTTATTTGTTTTATAAACTTATCTTTTTTATAAATACGATAGGCAAATAAAAAGCCCGAAGATTCGGACTTTTTGGCCATTCGGCTTATAGCTTTTCAACCAAGATCCGATCTACCTGCTTTAAACCTGTATGCTTTTCATGGTTCTTACGGCGAATCTTAATCACTTTGTCTTCTTGCAAGTCTTGCAACATCAACTCTACTGCAACCATGGCTTCAAGCTCTAAGTCTGTGCCAATCCATTTCTGTTCACCAGCATCCATCAGTACAATTTCATCATTTATCTGATCGTAAAGGCTCATCGTTTCCTCACTTGGGGCAACATTGCACCCGTGGCTGAATACTGCATGAATGAATTAATTTTAAACCAATGCTTTAATTCATTCGTTACAAATCGTTATTTCACAATTTAAAATAAATTTAATCTCTGCAATAAAAAACGCCCCTTCTCTGGGGCGTCTTTATTACGGTTAATCTTTACAGATTAAGCGGTAATTTCTTTCACAGCAGCAACAACAGCATCAGCAGTAATACCAAAGTGTTGATACAAGTCTTTTGCTGGAGCAGATTCACCGTAAGTCGTCATACCGATTACACGACCATCAAGACCAACAAATTTCCACCAGTAGTCCACATGCGCAGCCTCAACAGCAACACGCGCACGGATCGCAGCAGGAAGAACCGCTTCACGGTAAGCAGCGTCTTGTTTTACGAATTCTTCAGCACATGGCATAGAAACCACACGCACACCTTCAAGTTGCGCGTAAGCATCCATTGCCAATGAAACTTCTGAACCTGTTGCAATGATGATTGCTTTCAACTCACCTTTTTCTTTTGCAAGTACATAACCGCCTTTCGCTACGTCAGCAATTTGATCTGCTGTACGAGTTTGGAATGGCAAGTTTTGACGAGAGAAGATTAACGCTGTAGGGCCTTCGCTACGTAACAATGCAGATTTCCAAGAAATAGACGCTTCAACAGTGTCACATGGACGCCAAGTGTTTAGATTTGGTGTACCACGTAAAGATGCAATTTGCTCTACAGGTTGGTGTGTAGGACCATCTTCACCTAGACCAATTGAGTCATGTGTATACACATGAATCACACGCTGTTTCATCAATGCAGACATGCGTACTGCATTACGTGCATATTCCATGAACATCAGGAATGTTGCTACATAAGGAACGAAACCGCCATGCAGCGCTACACCGTTCGCAATTGCAGTCATACCGAATTCACGTACACCGTAATGAACGTAGTTACCCGCTGGGTTAGATTCAACGCCTTCTGCGCCTTTCCATAAAGTCAGGTTAGAACCTGCAAGGTCAGCAGAACCACCTAGAATTTCTGGAAGCTGTGGTGCAAATGCTTGAATGGCATTTTGGCTCGCTTTACGAGTAGCGATTGTTTCAGCTTTTGCATTTACTTCTGCAATATAAGCATCCGCTTTTACAGCGAAGTCAGCAGGTAATTCACCAGAAAGACGACGTTTGAGTTCAGCCGCTTCTGTTGGATATTTAGCAGCATAAGCCGCAAATGTGTCGTTCCAAGCAGATTCAGAAGTAGTACCTTTCGCTTTTGCATCCCAAGCTGCATATACATCAGCAGGAATTTCGAATGGACCTTCTGTCCAGCCCAAAGCTTCACGAGTTAAAGCGATTTCATCATTACCAAGCGGCGCACCGTGGCAATCTTCTTTACCTTGTTTGTTTGGAGAACCTAAACCAATAATGGTTTTACAGATAATTAAAGTTGGTTTAGCTGTTTCAGCTTTCGCTTCAACAGTTGCTGCGCGGATTGCGTCTGCATCATGACCGTCAACTTTAAGCACTTGCCAGCCGTATGCCAAGAAACGCTGTTCTGTGTCGTCAGAGAACCAGCCTTCTACTTCACCATCAATTGAGATGCCGTTGTCATCGTAGTAAACAACCAATTTACCTAGACCCAAAGTACCTGCCAATGAACAAGCTTCGTGAGAAACACCTTCCATTAAACAACCGTCACCCAAGAAGCAGTATGTGTTGTGATCTACAACTGTGATGTCTTCTTTGTTGAATTGAGCCGCTAAAGTTTTTTCAGCAAGTGCAAAACCTACAGCGTTTGCAATACCTTGACCCAATGGACCCGTGGTTGTTTCGATACCCGGTGCATAACCCAATTCTGGGTGGCCTGGAGTTTTAGAATGCAATTGACGGAAAGATTTCAAATCTTCAATAGACAGGTCATAACCTGTTAAGTGCAATAACGCATATTGCAACATAGAGCCATGGCCGTTTGACAATACGAAACGGTCACGGTTTGCCCATTGTGGGTTTGCAGGGTTGTGGTTGAGGAATTCACGCCATACCACATCAGCAATATCTGCCATCCCCATTGGAGCACCTGGATGTCCTGAATTTGCTTTTTGCACAGCATCCATTGCCAATACACGAATTGCGTTTGCAATACGACGTTCGTTAAGCGGGGTTGTCATAGGTCAGAGTCCAAACAAATGGTTTAAAAGAGTAAGATGAATAAGAATTCAAAGATGCGTATATTGTCTTAAAAAAAGCGGAATGGGTAAAGCCTCAGGGGCAAATTTTCGCTAATTATTCCTGCACCACCTGTATTTTGGGTGCTTATTGCTCAATTTCAAGCCTATGCATGTTGTTTATTTTGTATACAGTGACGCTTTTATATGGCGAGTCAATGACAGCGCAATGCATATTTAGAGTTTGGCAGAGAAAGCAACCGCTTCATAACTGATAAAAGTCCGCTACATCGAAAGGCAATTGCAAATAAAAGTAGTAGTCAAAGCTTGTCTAAATAAATGACCATTTGAAATATGAAATACTTTCAATAATTAAACCCACTATGGTTTGGGTAACTCAAACGTCGTAATCATCCCTGTAAAATCAGCACTTATCCAATATACTCACGGTTTCACATTCAATACTTTAGATCCCACGACATGTAGCAGGTAAATTTCGCTGCGAAATATCATCCGATTGACAATTCCAAGCACCATTTAAACCATCTGGAATACTAAAATAGATCTGCTTTGAGCGAAGAGCAAAATTGACATCTGTTGATTTAAACGTAAAAACCACTGAACACGTTCCTGCCACATCAGTAATTTCACTACTCGCAATATACTTGGTACTGATACTTTCATTTAGCGCTGTATTCAAATCTACACAGCTTTGTTCCGCTGAATAATTTTCAATCAGTTTTAATTTATAGGGTGAAATCATTGTTAATACTTCAGCCACTTGCGCCCGAGCAACATAGCCATTGTAAGATACAGTAGCAATTGCAGCCAAAATACCGATGATTGCCACAACGATCATAATTTCAATGAGTGTAAAACCAGACTGTTTCATTACGTTTCCCCCATTCAACGTAATGACAAATAGGCAATTTGCATACCAAGTCTCAAAAGCCCGTATTTATTGTGTTTTATTTTTTAAATTAAACGAATAATTGTCGTTTACAGTCATATTCTGACAGTTCATGACGTTCATCAATGATAAATCTCAGGATATGGATTTGATTTATTCTTATAATTGATTCACTTAAAAAAACAATTTAGGCAATTGAACGCCTAATCACATTGTTGCTTGTGCCAAAGCCCAATATCTCTGTTTTATCTCATCATAAAAAATTAAATTGAGAAATCCATAGCTCATATCAATTTTTTAGATGCCTATATCAATTAAAAAGTCATTGAAATGAATTAATTTCATCCAATTTGGTCATGTTGAGCTAGTCCTAAACGCATTCTCGATGTAACATATTGCGTCTTTAAATTTAACTGTGATAGGACTTATGCGCGAGTACGCTGTATTTACCTCGGAATCTGTAAGCGAAGGCCATCCGGATAAAATGGCTGACCAAATCAGTGATGCTATTTTGGATGCAATCTTAAAAGAAGACCCATATGCACGGGTTGCTTGTGAAACGCTTGTAAAAACGGGTGCGGTTGTACTTGCCGGTGAAATCACAACAACTGCAAATGTTGACTTTGAAGCGATTGTTCGTAATACCGTAAATGGTATCGGATACCACCATTCAGATCTTGGCTTTGATGGTTCAACTTGTGCCGTGATCAACATGATCGGTAAGCAATCACCTGAAATTGCTCAGGGTGTTGACCGTCAAAAACCAGAAGATCAAGGTGCGGGCGACCAAGGTTTAATGTTTGGTTATGCAAGCCGTGAAACTGATGTGCTTATGCCAGCACCTATTTCATATGCGCATCGCTTAATGGAAAAACAAGCTGAACTACGTAAACAAGGCAAACTTGCTTGGTTACGTCCTGATGCTAAAAGCCAAGTAACATTTGCTTATGAAAATGGCATGCCAGTTCGCTTAGACGCAGTTGTACTTTCAACTCAGCACGATCCCAAAATTACTCAAGCTCAATTGAAAGAAGCGGTAATTGAAGAAATCGTGAAAAAAGTGATTCCTGCTGAAATGTTCCATGCAGACACTAAATTCCACATCAACCCAACAGGTATGTTCGTCATTGGCGGCCCTGTAGGCGACTGTGGTTTAACAGGCCGTAAAATCATTGTAGATACTTACGGTGGTATGGCTCGTCACGGTGGTGGTGCGTTCTCTGGTAAAGATCCATCAAAAGTGGACCGTTCTGCTGCTTATGCAGGCCGTTATGTTGCTAAAAACATTGTGGCTGCTGGTCTAGCTGACAAATGTGAAATTCAAGTGTCATATGCGATTGGTGTTGCAGAACCAACATCTATCTCGATCAACACATTCAATACTGCAAAAGTATCTGAAGATTTGATTATTGCACTTGTACGTGAACACTTTGACTTACGTCCATACGGTATTACTCGTATGTTGAACTTAATCCAACCGATGTACCAACAAACTGCTGCGTATGGTCACTTTGGTCGTGAAGGTTCTGATACCGCATTTACATGGGAAAAAACTGACAAAGTGGAAGCGCTTAAAGCATCTGCTGGTCTTTAATCTTAATAGATTAATTTCTCAAAAAAGCCTGCATTGATTGCAGGCTTTTTTATGCCCCATATGTCCATAACTAAAACATCTAGGATAAAAATAACTAGTGTAAAAAATATTGACTAAAATTTACGCCTAGCTTATTCATAAAACACCAAAATAATTTAAGAACAACATCATGCCCTTTCCATTAGACTTAAAATTTATTACTGCAACTGAAGAACAATTAGGATTTAAGTTTCCAGAAAAATATAAAGCCAAAATGCAAATTGAAAATGGTGGCGAATTCGGCATTAGCTTTTCTAGTGCGGATGAATTTGAAGATGGTGATGATATCGAAGCATGGTGGCTCTTCCCCTTCCAAGACACCAGCGATGTGAAAAGAATAAAACGTACAACGAATCATCTAGCCGCAGAACATCAATCCATAAGTAAAATTGAAGACTTCCCTGAAAACAGTATTGCAATTGCACATAACGGCGATGGCGATTATTTATTGATGCGTACGGTAGACGATACACAATTGGGGGAAGAAATATATTTATGGCGCCATGAAGACAGTGAATTTATCTATCTACTTGTGACTTCAATTGAAGAATTATTTAGTCAAAACCCTTAACGCTATAAGCATATATAAAGCCTTTTAAACTACAAAATATGCTGGATAAAATTACACTAAATCAACAATTTTTGATCGATTTTTGAATATTTTTTCAGCTAATATAAATTCAGCCCATGCTACGGGCATAACAAAAAAAGGAAAGATCAAAATGAATAAATTACTTGTTGCTTTAGGTTTGGCTGCAACTGTTGCACTTGTTGGCTGTAATAAAGACAAAGCGCCAGAAACAGGTGCAACAACTGGTGAACACCTAGAAAACGCTGCTGACCAAGCAGGCCATGACATTGCTGATGCAACTTCAGAAGCGGCAACTGCGACAGCTACTGCTGTAGATAATGCTGCAACTGCAACTGCGACAGCAGCTGACAATGCTGCAGAAAATGCTGAAGCTGCTGCACACAATGCAAAAGAAGCAGCTAAAGACGCGACTGCTGCAACTGCAGGTGCTGTTGAGCAAGGTGCAGCAAACGTGAAAGAAAAAGCTCAACAATAAGCATTCTTAAAAAAAAGCACCTTCGGGTCACTGCTGTCCCATAGTTTGACTTAAATAAAAAACCTGAGTCCAAAATAGTTAAAATGTAAGTGCTAACAAAGACTTCAACTATAAAGGATTCAGGTTTTGTCACATCAGAATACCGTATT
>NZ_VOZS01000044.1:0-5252 GCF_013419675.1 Acinetobacter sp. YH12069
TTAAACTGAAGAGTTTGATCATGGCTCAGATTGAACGCTGGCGGCAGGCTTAACACATGCAAGTCGAGCGGGAATAGGTAGCTTGCTACCGATTTCTAGCGGCGGACGGGTGAGTAATGCTTAGGAATCTGCCTATTAGTGGGGGACAACATTTCGAAAGGGATGCTAATACCGCATACGTCCTACGGGAGAAAGCAGGGGATCTTCGGACCTTGCGCTAATAGATGAGCCTAAGTCGGATTAGCTAGTTGGTGGGGTAAAGGCCTACCAAGGCGACGATCTGTAGCGGGTCTGAGAGGATGATCCGCCACACTGGGACTGAGACACGGCCCAGACTCCTACGGGAGGCAGCAGTGGGGAATATTGGACAATGGGGGGAACCCTGATCCAGCCATGCCGCGTGTGTGAAGAAGGCCTTTTGGTTGTAAAGCACTTTAAGCGAGGAGGAGGCTACTTTGGTTAATACCTAAAGATAGTGGACGTTACTCGCAGAATAAGCACCGGCTAACTCTGTGCCAGCAGCCGCGGTAATACAGAGGGTGCGAGCGTTAATCGGATTTACTGGGCGTAAAGCGTGCGTAGGCGGCTTTTTAAGTCGGATGTGAAATCCCCGAGCTTAACTTGGGAATTGCATTCGATACTGGGAAGCTAGAGTATGGGAGAGGATGGTAGAATTCCAGGTGTAGCGGTGAAATGCGTAGAGATCTGGAGGAATACCGATGGCGAAGGCAGCCATCTGGCCTAATACTGACGCTGAGGCACGAAAGCATGGGGAGCAAACAGGATTAGATACCCTGGTAGTCCATGCCGTAAACGATGTCTACTAGCCGTTGGGGCCTTTGAGGCTTTAGTGGCGCAGCTAACGCGATAAGTAGACCGCCTGGGGAGTACGGTCGCAAGACTAAAACTCAAATGAATTGACGGGGGCCCGCACAAGCGGTGGAGCATGTGGTTTAATTCGATGCAACGCGAAGAACCTTACCTGGTCTTGACATAGTAAGAACTTTCCAGAGATGGATTGGTGCCTTCGGGAACTTACATACAGGTGCTGCATGGCTGTCGTCAGCTCGTGTCGTGAGATGTTGGGTTAAGTCCCGCAACGAGCGCAACCCTTTTCCTTATTTGCCATCGGGTTAAGCCGGGAACTTTAAGGATACTGCCAGTGACAAACTGGAGGAAGGCGGGGACGACGTCAAGTCATCATGGCCCTTACGACCAGGGCTACACACGTGCTACAATGGTCGGTACAAAGGGTTGCTACTCCGCGAGGAGATGCTAATCTCAAAAAGCCGATCGTAGTCCGGATTGGAGTCTGCAACTCGACTCCATGAAGTCGGAATCGCTAGTAATCGCGGATCAGAATGCCGCGGTGAATACGTTCCCGGGCCTTGTACACACCGCCCGTCACACCATGGGAGTTTGTTGCACCAGAAGTAGGTAGTCTAACCGTAAGGAGGACGCTTACCACGGTGTGGCCGATGACTGGGGTGAAGTCGTAACAAGGTAGCCGTAGGGGAACCTGCGGCTGGATCACCTCCTTAACGAAAGATTGACGATTGGTAAGAATCCACAACAAGTTGTTCTTCATGACGATGTATCTGAGGGTCTGTAGCTCAGTTGGTTAGAGCACACGCTTGATAAGCGTGGGGTCACAAGTTCAAGTCTTGTCAGACCCACCATTCTGACTAACGAAGTATTTGAATAAAATACGGAAGCAAACAGAGAATCAGAAACATTGACTTATTGATAAGCTGGGGACTTAGCTTAGTTGGTAGAGCGCCTGCTTTGCACGCAGGAGGTCAGGAGTTCGACTCTCCTAGTCTCCACCATACATTGCTACGCAATGTATAAAGAACGAAGCTAAAATAAACAATCAAACGATTGTTAGCTTAGTCCTTAAGCGATCAAGTGTTTAGGTTATAGAGCTTAGCAACAAAGTGGCGTATGATTCGCTTCATTGTTATTAAGCTCTGTGATTTATCACAGTTTCCTGACCTGACGAAGGCTGGAAAAATCATTAACAGAATATATTTGAGTTGAAATAATTTGTTCATACTCGTTTGATTTAACCTAACAAGCAATTGTGAAAGTTGAATGAAATGAGTTACTAGCGAAATTAACTGAATCAAGCGTTTTGGTATATGAATCTAATTGAAGCTGTACAGTGATTAAGTTCACGAGACTCTAACTGTGGCGATTAAGTTCGCAACGCAACATCTTCACTTGTAGGAGATGGGCGACTGTTTGGGGTTGTATAGTCAAGTAATTAAGTGCATGTGGTGGATGCCTTGGCAGTCAGAGGCGATGAAAGACGTAATAGCCTGCGATAAGCTCCGGGGAGGCGGCAAATATCCTGTGATCCGGAGATTTCTGAATGGGGGAACCCACCCGCTATAAGGCGGGTATCATAAACTGAATACATAGGTTTATGAGGCGAACGAGGGGAAGTGAAACATCTCAGTACCCTTAGGAAAAGAAATCAATTGAGATTCCCTCAGTAGCGGCGAGCGAACGGGGAAAAGCCCATTAAGTTGTCTAAGCTTTAGTGGAACGCTCTGGGAAGTGCGACCATAGTAGGTGATAGTCCTGTACGCGAAAGGGCTTAGATAATGATGTCGAGTAGGGCGAGGCACGTGAAACCTTGTCTGAATATGGGGGGACCATCCTCCAAGGCTAAATACTCCTGACTGACCGATAGTGAACCAGTACCGTGAGGGAAAGGCGAAAAGAACCCCTGTGAGGGGAGTGAAATAGATCCTGAAACCGCATGCATACAAGCAGTGGGAGCCGACTTGTTCGGTGACTGCGTACCTTTTGTATAATGGGTCAGCGACTTACATTCAGTAGCAAGGTTAACCGATTAGGGGAGCCGTAGAGAAATCGAGTCTTAATAGGGCGTTTAGTTGCTGGGTGTAGACCCGAAACCGGGTGATCTATCCATGAGCAGGTTGAAGGTTGGGTAACACTAACTGGAGGACCGAACCCACTGTCGTTGAAAAGCCAGGGGATGACTTGTGGATAGGGGTGAAAGGCTAATCAAACTCGGTGATAGCTGGTTCTCCCCGAAAGCTATTTAGGTAGCGCCTCGGACGAATACCATTGGGGGTAGAGCACTGTTTCGGCTAGGGGGTCATCCCGACTTACCAAACCGATGCAAACTCCGAATACCAATGAGTACTATCCGGGAGACAGACTGCGGGTGCTAACGTCCGTAGTCAAGAGGAAAACAATCCAGACCGCCAGCTAAGGCCCCAAAATTATAGTTAAGTGGGAAACGATGTGGGAAGGCATAGACAGCTAGGAGGTTGGCTTAGAAGCAGCCACCCTTTAAAGAAAGCGTAATAGCTCACTAGTCGAGTCGGCCTGCGCGGAAGATGTAACGGGGCTAAAACTATATGCCGAAGCTGCGGATTTACACATTAGTGTAAGTGGTAGGGGAGCGTTCTGTAAGCCGATGAAGGTGGATTGAGAAGTCTGCTGGAGGTATCAGAAGTGCGAATGCTGACGTGAGTAACGACAAAACGGGTGAAAAACCCGTTCGCTGAAAGACCAAGGGTTCCAGTCCAACGTTAATCGGGGCTGGGTGAGTCGACCCCTAAGGCGAGGCCGAGAGGCGTAGTCGATGGGAAATTGGTTAATATTCCAATACTTCAGTGTAATGCGATGAGAGGACGGAGAAGGTTAAGTCAGCCTGGCGTTGGTTGTCCAGGTGAAAGGAAGTAGGCATGTATCTTAGGCAAATCCGGGGTACTCTATGCTGAGATCTGACAGCAAGCTGTACTTGTACAGTGAAGTGGCTGATACCATACTTCCAGGAAAAGTCTCTAAGCTTCAGTTACACTGGAATCGTACCCGAAACCGACACAGGTGGTCAGGTCGAGTAGACCAAAGCGCTTGAGAGAACTCTGCTGAAGGAACTAGGCAAAATGGTACCGTAACTTCGGGAGAAGGTACGCTGCTTTTGGTGATGGAACTTGCTTCCTGAGCTGAGAGCAGCCACAGAAACCAGGCCCCTGCAACTGTTTATTAAAAACATAGCACTCTGCAAACACGAAAGTGGACGTATAGGGTGTGATGCCTGCCCGGTGCTGGAAGGTTAATTGATGGGGTTAGCGTAAGCGAAGCTCTTGATCGAAGCCCCAGTAAACGGCGGCCGTAACTATAACGGTCCTAAGGTAGCGAAATTCCTTGTCGGGTAAGTTCCGACCTGCACGAATGGCATAATGATGGGGGCGCTGTCTCCAGCAGAGGCTCAGTGAAATCGAAATCGCCGTGAAGATGCGGTGTACCCGCGGCTAGACGGAAAGACCCCGTGAACCTTTACTGCAGCTTGACATTGAACTTTGATCTTACTTGTGTAGGATAGGTGGGAGGCTTTGAAACCGAGACGCTAGTTTCGGTGGAGCCAATCTTGAAATACCACCCTGGTAATATTGAGGTTCTAACTCTGCTCCATTATCTGGAGCGAGGACCATGTCTGGTGGGTAGTTTGACTGGGGCGGTCTCCTCCTAAAGAGTAACGGAGGAGTACGAAGGTGCGCTCAGCGTGGTCGGAAATCACGCGTAGAGTATAAAGGCAAAAGCGCGCTTAACTGCGAGACCCACAAGTCGAGCAGGTACGAAAGTAGGTCTTAGTGATCCGGTGGTTCTGTATGGAAGGGCCATCGCTCAACGGATAAAAGGTACTCTGGGGATAACAGGCTGATACCGCCCAAGAGTTCATATCGACGGCGGTGTTTGGCACCTCGATGTCGGCTCATCTCATCCTGGGGCTGAAGCAGGTCCCAAGGGTATGGCTGTTCGCCATTTAAAGAGGTACGCGAGCTGGGTTTAGAACGTCGTGAGACAGTTCGGTCCCTATCTACCGTGGGCGCTGGAAATTTGAGAGGATCTGCTCCTAGTACGAGAGGACCAGAGTGGACGAACCTCTGGTGTACCGGTTGTGACGCCAGTCGCATCGCCGGGTAGCTATGTTCGGAAGGGATAACCGCTGAAAGCATCTAAGCGGGAAGCCTACCTCAAGATAAGATTTCCCTTGGACTTTATGTCCACTAAAGAGCCGTTGAAGACTACGACGTTGATAGGTTGGATGTGGAAGTGCGGTGACGCATGAAGCTGACCAATACTAATTGCTCGTGAGGCTTGACTATACAACACCCAAACAGTTGTATGTAAAGCATCAATTGATTCGATATTAAGCAAAATAACTTGATTTAGTTAACGCTTAAGAACAAAATACGAAACTCAGATAT
>NZ_VOZS01000045.1:0-5017 GCF_013419675.1 Acinetobacter sp. YH12069
AGGGAGGTCATACCTAATCAAGCACGTTTCAATGCCATAATATGGCGAACCATATCGTTAATATGCTGTTTTGTTTCATCATCCTGTGAACTTAGCCATGTTACAACATCGGCATCAAAAGCCTTTGCTTGAGCTATGGCATGACGTTCTTGCAATTTCTTCACAAAATTAGGCTTAACCAATGGCGCATTGGTAGGATCAAAATTTTTATAGCGTTCTAATTCATTTTGCATTGCTGTACCTCCGCTTTTGGTAATGTGATGGTTCAAATGCGGTAATAATTCTCGCAATATCTCCACGTTCAACCCAAACCACTGTTAGCAGTCTACCACGATTGCTTAAACCAACGGATATGAGTCGCTGTTCATCATAATGTCCAACATCATCAAAAGAAGTTAGCGCAGGATCAAGAAAGATACTACAAGCCTCATCAAACGTAATTTCACGCCCTCGATAGACTAATTCCATTTTTTGGTCATGCCATTCAAATAACATGCCGTAATATTCAATCAATGGCATGAGTTTCTTTTTCCTCTCGTACAATTGAAACTAAGTCAGAATTCTTCTTTAGCATAAGAAATATTCTTATTATTTGGGGTCGATAACACATAAATCATTATTTTTTGAATAATTGCATTGGTCTTTCATTATTCTGACACAAGGCTTAGATTCTTCTCCAACGGTACAACTTCGAATATCAAGCTGAATACCATCCTGTCTTAAACTTTCGATTTCAGAAATATTTTCAAGCGGTTTGATATAAACACTAAATAACCAAATGATACCAAGTATAAAAATAGTAAAAGTGCCTAAAATAATAGCTATCAGCTTCCATGAAAGTTGATCGCTAGATGATTCAATCGAGTTTTTTAAACGTCCAAGTGCTTTAGCGGTCTTGATAAGCTCCGCTGTTCCCTCCTGTAAGCCCGTATTTAGCGATTTTGATACGGTGCTATGAGTTTGCCCTGCGATGACCTTTTGAATACGTTCTTCAGTAATTTGAAGCTCTTTAACAGCCTGATTGACTAGGTTCTGCTGTTGCTCTGCAACTGCCATCAGTGCATATAGCTTTTTTTCATCAGGTGTCATCGGCTCATCCCCTTATAACTCATGGTTTTCTGTTGCTCTCGTTCTAATTTCTGCTGTTCTTTGTACTGCTCTAAGGCAAGCTGTTTGAAGCTGTCAAAATCAGCCTTAAAGCTCTCAATACCCTGTTTAATTTCTTTGTCTGAAATTGGGCTGTCTTTGAGTTCTTTTAGGTCTTTTTTCGGGTCGCCTAAGTCTAGTCGCTCAAGCTCTTTATAGGCTGTACGTGACTGTTGCAGGGCTTCCCTGATTTCAGGGTCTTTGGCTTGGCTTGGTAATAGTTTCTTTTCGGGTTCTTTCTCTATGCCTTGATCGGCGTAGCTTCGCATATTAATACGGCTGTCAATTTGGTGTTTTTCTAAATGGCTATTGCATAAATCTGCCCATCTTTGGCGTAGGTCTTTAATATCGGTTTTTCGTTCCTGGTAACTCTTACCTGTATTGTCTTTTTTAGCTCCGCCATGTTCAGGATTTTTGCTGTTATAGCGTTTGAAATATTGCTCCGGATCTCGTTCGATTCCATCTTGCAGACGTTCATTAAACATGAGGTGGACGTGGGGCTGATCGTTGCCGTCCATTGCTTTAGGGTTATGAATCGCAAACTGATATGGATATTTTGAGCCAATCTCGGACTGAATGAAGTCCTCAACCAATTCTAGGCGTTGCTCTACATTCATCTCTCTAGGTAGGGCAATTTCATATTCTCGATAGGTACTGCCATTTTTGCGCTCGTAAAGGTCGGCTGCTTGCCAAAAGGTAATCGGATTATGTTCAGCCCATTTCGGCATGTTTCCATAGTCGCTATGTTCAAGGTCGGTTTCTGCCTGTTCCTGTTTCAGCTTCTTTTCTTCATCCCGATCAATATATTCGGCATGCGGTGCTGCTTTTCCTGCTTTACCAACTTTGACACTCAATCGAGCAATTGCCATAAATTATCCTTGAAGATTTTTAGTACTTCTTTTTTTCATTCAATTTTCAATTGAATGAAAAAAAGAAGTGTCAGGGTCTTAGGGATGAAGTCCCTAACGTGCTTAGGTTTCTCAATGAAATTGAGAAACGTCTAAGCGCGCCATCAAAAATTTTGATGGAAGTGCAGGCGACAATCTCTAGAACGACTTTAACAAAATTGCGTACCTTGGACGTAATTATTTTGTTATCGTTCTTTGAGTATTGAGCTTGTACTTTTGCGGTATCTGAATTAAGGAATTGAATATGAATAATGATTGGCTATCTGAAAAAATCACCTATATTTCTGCTTTAAAGAATCCGAGTGATGCTCAAAGACTTTTATTGGAATTAGCTCAAATCCAATACCGTACACCCGATCAAGAGAAAAAACTGAATGCTTTGATCAAAGCTGAAAAAGCCATAGATCGGGCGAATAAGCAAAAAATAGCAGTTAGAAAATTATTGAATGCGGAAAAAGAAGCTGAACGCAAGGCTCGTACACGGCACCTTATTCAATTAGGCGCACTTTTTGAGATTGCTAACCTTGATCAACGTGACCCAGCTGAATTACTTGGAATTCTGCTTAAAACTGCTGAAATTGATCCTAATGACATGAAATGGCAAATTTGGAAAGACTTAGGACAAGAAACCTTAAATCAACGTAAGAAATAGAAAATACAAACTCAATAAGCTAAGCTAAACACTCAGCAAAATTATGATATTTCACAGGTTCTTTAATGAAAAAACTAATATTAGGATTTACCCTATTTTTACCAATAATCTCTAACGCACAACCAAAATGGGAACTAGCTGATGCATTTATTACAAATAAAGACAAAGGCGAAATATCTAAATTATATGTAGACACAAACTCAATCAAAAAAGAAAAAAATAACCCTAATATTAGGTATTTTTCTATAAAAGAAGTTCACTCAAATCCTAAAAATAATGTAGTGAAAAATAATTTAGCGATTGAATGTTCACAAGGTCTTTTCTTGAGTCCCTTTACCAATAATTGGGAACCTATTTTTCAAAGAGGTTACATTGTTGGCACTTTAAAAACATATCAATATTATAGTTATACAACCGTTTGTGATGATGTTAGAGGAAAATATACTAACAATATAATCATTGATACAAGCAGAGTAGGATTTTAATAAATAGCCTAAGCAGATAGGGATAATATCCATATTTACAATAGTAGTCCTTATCCCCCTAAAGGCTCTCAACTTCTCAACTTGCCTCCAAAGCGTCGCACTTCGTGCTTTGGCTTTGGAAACGGTTGAGAGAGTTTCGGCAATACTCTCCCTAAAGGCGGTCATTTAAAAAAATGACACATCCTTTAAGTATTGCCGATTTTCCATATATATCTTGGCTTCGGAGCCACGTATATCGGTCGTATCCGCACATAGCTTTGCAGACTATGCAGACAAGGACTAAAGGTCTTGCACCTTCCCCCACACGCTCCCTGTCGAAGTATGGTGGTATCTCTGCGAGGGTTTCCCCAACATGCAACTTAACCAACCTATACAGCTACTCTTAACGCTCCGCTTTTGTGAGATTCCCCTGTAGCGGTTTAGCCTTGCGACTATCGCTACGTTGCACCAGTGACACTTATTCCCTCCACATGCAACGCATGCCAATCCGTAAAACGGACACGCAGAAGCGGGCAAAGCTCGATCTATGATGCTTATTTGATGATTTAAAACACTGATTAACGAAGACTTATCATTTTGAGGCTTGATCTAAACACTGTTTATTGTAAAAATAGAGTTCAGGTACAAAAGCCTTTGGTGAAATCATAACGGTCGCTAAACCTTATGATCTTCGTTACTTGATGTCTCACCATCAAATAACTGCGTACCGCTGAATTTACTTGAAAACCCCTCTAAGTTGCAAGACTTAGGGGGATTTTTCTTTATAATTTACAATTACAAACTTACTTATCCTTATTTAAAGCAAATTTTCGCTTCTTAATCACTGTAATCGCCTTTTCTTGTGGAGCCATATTTTTCTGAATGGCGACCTGCTTCTCTACTGGTGCAGCACTATTTTCAATAGGCTTTGGATTAGATTCTTGAGGCTTCGAGCCTGTTGATTTTTGCAGAGTTGCCTCTTTTTTCTTAATTTTTATATAAATTTTATATACGACCCTATTGTGCTCTTTGATCTCCTTATTTTTACTCTTTATTTTTTTATATTGTTCTTTAAAGGGTCTTATAAAGTTTTGGACAGTTGATAGTAGTAAAGCTTCATCAGGGTGTATATCTGCTAATGTCTTTGGTGCTTCACTTTGTACAAAATCAATAAAATTTAAGGGAAATTTTTCAATAATCTCTGGAGTAGCAAAACTTACGAAGTTATACCCTTGATAAGAAATTACAGCGTAATTCGTATCCTGTTTAATCGGATGTTTGATATATCCCTTTACTGTCGCTTCTCCTTGATCCAATAGCTTTTTTAGATAGAAATCCTTGATGTGATTCTCTAACAATCTACTTTTTCTATAAAAATTAATCTTATTGTTAATCTCTTCTCGCTCTGCTATTTCATCAACAATATTTAACTTCTGACTAAATTCAACAAATTTAGCATGATGATATTCAGCAAGTTTAGAAGTCCAAATTAAGATTTGTCCAAGATTATCAGGCTGAATAATCTCAATATCGTTGAAATCAAGTTTTTTCATTAGTGCAAGTTCTTCATGCTTGAACTCTTTCCTTTCCAAACTTGACTGTTTCAACATAACAACTTCTTTAACCACGATGTATCCTTCAAAAACTATAAAGTAAAAGCTCATTTGGTATTCATACCAAATGAGCTTTCTAATTAATCAATCAAACATTAAAACAAAAAAGGGAGGTCATACCTAATCAAGCACGTTTCAATGCCATAATATGGCGAACCATATCGTTAATATGCTGTTTTGTTTCATCATCCTGTGAACTTAGCCATGTTACAACATCGGCATCAAAAGCCTTTG
>NZ_VOZS01000046.1:0-4078 GCF_013419675.1 Acinetobacter sp. YH12069
ATCTGTACCGGGCCGTCGACAGCCGGGGCCGCACTGTCGATTTTTATCTCTCCTCCCGTCGTAACAGCAAAGCTGCATACCGGTTTCTGGGTAAAATCCTCAACAACGTGAAGAAGTGGCAGATCCCGCGATTCATCAACACGGATAAAGCGCCCGCCTATGGTCGCGCGCTTGCTCTGCTCAAACGCGAAGGCCGGTGCCCGTCTGACGTTGAACACCGACAGATTAAGTACCGGAACAACGTGATTGAATGCGATCATGGCAAACTGAAACGGATAATCGGCGCCACGCTGGGATTTAAATCCATGAAGACGGCTTACGCCACCATCAAAGGTATTGAGGTGATGCGTGCACTACGCAAAGGCCAGGCCTCAGCATTTTATTATGGTGATCCCCTGGGCGAAATGCGCCTGGTAAGCAGAGTTTTTGAAATGTAAGGCCTTTGAATAAGACAAAAGGCTGCCTCATCGCTAACTTTGCAACAGTGCCCGTTTAGGTGCAGTTCTCAATCATATTCAACAACAGCATGAAGAATTGGAACAGCAAAACAAACGTAATCGTTCTCAATCTATGCCAAGCAGACGTGCACAGAAGACAGTAATCAAAGAACGAAATCTGAATCCTGTGCTTGACTTGGAATTGTCCATATAGGACATTTCTATTTGGTTATTAGGTAGGACATTTCTACTTAGGAATAACAGAACGTAAGCGTCCGCTGAACCCCATGCCTATTTTTTAATTCGGTTCAGGTTTCCAGCGGTGTGGTAGCAATTCTTCAATCTGAGTCACTTTATGTGTCGGCAACCTTTTCAGCACATCACTTAAATAGGCATTTAATCCTGAGAACTAAGAATTATCATTTAAAAATACCACAAAGTAGTATAAAATAAACTACTACAAGGTAGTATGAATGCAATCAATGTATACAATATGTGAGACTCCATTATTTACTAAATACTGTCTTGTTTATTGGACTCAGGAAGAATATGAGGAATTCAAAACATTCTTAGCATTAAATCCTGAAGCAGGAGATGTAGAGCCTAATGCAGGTGGTATTCGTAAGATTAGATGGACTAGCGGTGGTAGAGGTAAAAGTGGTGGTGTCAGAGTCATCTACTTTAATCGTTTAGCAAATGGAGAGATTTGGTTATTAACCTTGTACAGTAAAAAGCAAACTGTACAGCTTAGTAAGAAGACTCTTCAAGCATTAGTGGAGAAACTAAATGACTCGTTTAATGACTGAAAAAGAACTTGAGGCTTTTGAAGCAACTAGGGATATTGAAGCTGAAATATTACAAGGCATCGACGATATGCTTACTAGTAATGCAGCGAAAAGAACCGTAATCACTGAGACAGATGTAGCGTTAGCTCGTAGAAAGGCTCAACTAACACAAGATCAGTTTGCTAAGATTCTTGGCGTATCAAGACGTACTCTTGAATCATGGGAACAAGGTGCGAGAAGACCATCAGGAGCAGCAACATCCCTTATTCGATTATTTATTGTTGATCCAAAATTTGTAAAAGAGAGTCTGGCTTAATTTAGACAGCTCTCTACTATATTTATTTAAGGTTTTTTATGAAGCACTTAGGATTTGTGGGAAAAAGTACTGAATATTTAGGGTATACCCATATTGAAATTATCAATAGCTCATTACGCTTATCTTTCAATATTCCATCAACAAAAGATCTAGAAGAAACCTTTAAAAAGATAGTCGAAAATAACTATGATTTACTCATGGAAACATCAGCAGAAATCGAGTTCGAATTAGAAAGTGAAACGCTAGCAAAGATAGAAACCATCATAAAAGAAAAAGGGATTGAACTTGATGAGTTTGTTCAAAATGCGCTGATTAAACTTATCAACCAAAATGAATTGGCTAAGACTGATTAGACCTTAAATGCAGACAATAAAAAACCCCAGCATCCTGCCGGGGTTTCTCATATTGGGTTGCTAGGTATGACTCCTGTCTTACCTCACGCTCCTGGTGCGATCTTTCTTATTCTTGTTGTTTGGAACTTCCTGTTCCTGATGAGTTCATCATAGGAAAATTCCACTGTTCCTGGTAGCCGCAAAGAGCCGAGATTGTTGTGCGCCAGGGCGTACAAAATAGCCTAAATTTTATCCACAGCCATTGGGGATAGTTTCGGATCCTGAAAGCCGATGAAATGGGCACTGATTGCCAAATTGATCGTTTTTTAATCAAATTTACTGGCAAAATATTACAGATCTGCTTAAAAACTCACCAACTTATTACAAAAGCCGATTTTTTGCTTTTTCTTAGTCATGGCTAAATTTTCAAGTGATTGATATTTATATTAATATACAAGTGTATTGCGTATAACCACCATTATGTTAAATAGGGAATTCAAAGCTCTTTCTAAGAGTTGGTATAGTGGTAATACTTATTGAGTGCGTAAAAGAATTAGATTAATAAAATACTCAAAAGAAAAATAGTAAAAGGGAACTTACAGAAAATAAGTTACCGGCTCTTAAAATTATATTTAAACAAAGAAGCCCAACTAAATGATTGGGCTT
Source organism: Acinetobacter sp. YH12069 (assembly GCF_013419675.1). Taxonomy (NCBI): domain Bacteria; kingdom Pseudomonadati; phylum Pseudomonadota; class Gammaproteobacteria; order Moraxellales; family Moraxellaceae; genus Acinetobacter; species Acinetobacter sp. YH12069. Next base: position 2,537 of record NZ_VOZS01000046.1, read on the forward strand.
CCTCATATCTAACTTTACCTTATGATTTTCATCAGTGTACTGCAAGAATTTAGACTACTTGTTGACTTGAACACCTTTAAAAATCAATTTCTCTTTTTTTTGTGTTTCTATAAGCAGTTGTGCCTGCCCCTTACGAGATTGAAGATATAATGTGGGAGCATTCACCAGAATATCTATCATCGTACTTTCACGTAAGTTGATATCATCAGGACAGCCCATCATTGTGGCAACAATTGGTTGTTCAGCATATAAATGATTGCCCTTAAAATGAATACCAATCGAATTTATATTACAAAACAAATTCCCAATATACAGCATCTTTTCTGCAAATTTTAGCGTGATAGGTTGGTCAGGTTTTGAAGCCAGAAATAATGAATCTATACGTTCACTATTAGCATTTGTTGCCTCGATTAATTCCCAAGAAAATTGCGCCAAGGTCTGCTCACTAAAGGACATCACTTGTAATTCTTGTATCTTGGACTGATCGGCTGATGAAGGCTTATGACAAGCGCTCAAAAGTCCAACGACGAACATCAGTATAAATATTCTAGTCATCGTTATTGTCCGTATAATAATGAGTAACCCTCTTTATAGAGTTCATCAGTAGACATATAGGTCATATATCCATTAGGTTTGGCGGCACCTCCGCAATACCCCTGACCTTTCATGGAAGAACTCCATGTGCCTTGATAAGTTGCAGTAGATAATAACCCTGCCGCCACACTTCCAATAAAGATTGGACCACCACTATCGCCACCCCAACAATCCAACGTTGGACCTGAAACTTTTACCCATGTTGCATTACACACACCTGCCCCTGATGGTCCACATTTATTGTCAGTACCAAATGCTTTAAATGCGGTCGACTGAACCGTACCACAACTATAACCAGTTTTCATTCCATAATGACAGACATACGTACCAACAGGTGTGTTACCTTGTGTACGTCGACCAGTTAGAGTTTTGACCACATTGTCACTGGCGAAAAATTCTGGGTTCAAGGTATGTGTAGATGATACTAAACTCATGGTTTGGAAATCCTGACTACCATTCCAGAAGTCTCCCACAAAGGTTAGTGCAATATTATCATTGCCAGTTGTCTTGCGGTCATCTACAGTAATTTTGTAATTCTTACAGTGAGCCGCTGTGGTCGCAAATTTTGTACCCGCAGCGTTTTTCACATTAAAACCTGTTGTACAATTATAAAAAGTGGTTGAAGTTGTACTATCCGCCATCAGCATGGTTTCTGCTGCCCTTACTGCGGCACTATGTCTTAATGGAATATTAGTGGTCGTTACTTTAAGTGGGACATTGGTTAATGTTCTAGGTTTTTCACTGCTCAGTAATTTCAAACCCTGTGTTTGGTTGGTTGCAGTATGCTTTGGATCATAAAGCTCTAAATCAATGCTATTTTCGGCACTGTTGCAAATAGTCGGTGGTGATAAACTTATCATCCCCTTTTGCTGATGGAGCTGCACATGAACCCATTCAAAGGCCGGCATTTTCAGCGTGACATCATTCTGTGGGCCGTACGCTGGTACT
>NZ_VOZS01000047.1:0-3418 GCF_013419675.1 Acinetobacter sp. YH12069
GGCCAGGCCTCAGCATTTTATTATGGTGATCCCCTGGGCGAAATGCGCCTGGTAAGCAGAGTTTTTGAAATGTAAGGCCTTTGAATAAGACAAAAGGCTGCCTCATCGCTAACTTTGCAACAGTGCCAGTTTTATTACGAACGTGTTTTGGGTGGACAACGGAAAACATATTTCATCGAAAGACCAAAAAAAGAAAAAACACTTCCTGTTGTGATGAGTGAAGAAGAAACCATTCGGGTACTACGCGCTATTGAAAACGTGAAACACAAGGCTATTCTGATGACTATTTATTCGGCAGGTTTGCGCATTTCTGAATGTATAAACCTGAAAATAAAAGACATTGACTCCAAGCGCATGCAAATTCGTATAGAACAGTCAAAAGGAAAAAGAGATCGTTATACCATTTTATCTGAGAAAACATTAATTATTTTAAGAACATACTTTATGGAATATAAACCAAAAGATTATTTATTTGAAGGTCAAAAAGGTGGCGCATACTCAAGCCGAAGTATTCAAAACATTTTTAAAGCAGCTGTTTTAAAAGCAAAGATTCAAAAGGAAGTTACTGTACATACCTTACGACATAGCTTTGCAACGCATTTGCTTGAGAATGGTACGAGTTTACGTTATATTCAATCGTTGTTAGGTCATTCAAGCAGTAAAACAACTGAGGTTTATACACATATTACCACCAAGGGAATGGAACAATTAAAAAGTCCGATGGATTTGTTAGATATATAGAAAGGATTTGTATATTTGAGCAAAACTTAACAAAAAGCACTATGAATATAAATCCTTTTGAGAGAGTAGAAACGAACGGTAAACGGTTGAAAACGGATTTGTCACTGATAATGAAAGGTTTAGCAAAATAAGATATAGTGGATATATACGCCATTTGGCGTATAGCCACTTGTTATGTGCCATTTTTGAATGACAATGCGAATAGATACGGACAAACAAATGAATTTACTTAGTGATAAGAACGTTGCAATAATTGGTGGTGGACCCGTTGGACTGACTATGGCAAAATTATTACAGCAAAACGGCATAGACGTTTCAGTTTACGAAAGAGACAACGACCGAGAGGCAAGAATTTTTGGTGGAACCCTTGACCTACACAAAGGTTCAGGTCAGGAAGCAATGAAAAAAGCGGGATTGTTACAAACTTATTATGACTTAGCCTTACCAATGGGTGTAAATATTGCTGATGAAAAAGGCAATATTTTATCCACAAAAAATGTAAAGCCCGAAAATCGATTTGACAATCCTGAAATAAACAGAAATGACTTAAGGGCTATCTTGTTGAATAGTTTAGAAAACGACACGGTTATTTGGGATAGAAAACTTGTTATGCTTGAACCTGGTAAGAAGAAGTGGACACTAACTTTTGAGAATAAACCGAGTGAAACAGCAGATTTGGTTATTCTTGCCAATGGTGGAATGTCGAAAATAAGGAGCTTTGTTACCGACACGCAAGTTGAAGAAACCGGTACTTTCAACATCCAAGCTGATATTCTTCAACCGGAAATAAACTGTCCCGGATTTTTTCAGCTATGCAACGGCAACCGATTAATGGCGGGACATCAGGGCATTTTATTGTTTGCCAATCCCAATAATAATGGTGCATTGTATTTAGGAATTAGTTTTAAAACGCCCGATGAATGGAAAAATAAAATTCCCTTAGATTTTCAGGACAGAAACAGCGTTGCCGATTTTTTATTGAAAAGATTTTCCAAATGGAGTGAAGTTTACAAACAATTAATACGTTCGGTATCAACATTTCAATGCTTGCCCACAAGGAAATTTCCTTTGAACAATGATTGGAAAAGTAACCGTCCATTACCCATAACAATGATTGGCGATGCTGCTCATTTGATGTCGCCTTTTGCAGGACAGGGTGTAAATACGGGATTATTGGATGCTTTGATATTGTCTGAAAACCTTACAAACGGAGAATTTACAAGTATTGAAAATGCCATCGAAAACTACGAACAACAAATGTTTGTTTATGCAAAAGATACGCAGGACGAATCGACAGAAAACGAAACCGAAATGTTTAGTCCCAATTTTTCGTTTCAAAAATTATTGAATCTATAAACAGTAAGAAAAAACGGCTACTAACAAGCAGTTTTGCAATAGTGGGGCAGAAGTGCAAAATTGAACTTGTGTGCTTCTATCAACTTTTGTACATTAGCTGCCAGTTTAAGATGGGTGCATTTGAGTATGCCCAAAGGAGCCCGCAAGTATGCGCAGGACGAAGCCAGTAGCCGCGCCGATGGTGGCGCGGGTCTATCTGCGCGTCAGCACCGACGCGCAGGACTTGGAACGCCAAGAGGCGATCACTACGGCCGCGAAGGCCGCCGGCTACTACGTCGCCGGCATCTACCGTGAGAAGGCATCCGGCGCACGCGCCGACCGGCCTGAGCTGCTGCGCATGATCGGCGACCTACAGCCCGGCGAGGTGGTCATTGCCGAGAAGATCGACCGCATCAGCCGCCTACCTTTGCCCGAGGCCGAGCGCCTGGTGGCCTCGATACAGGCCAAAGGCGCACGCCTGGCCGTCCCTGGCGTGGTCGATCTATCCGACCTGGCGGCCGAGGCCCAGGGCGTCGCCAAGATCGTGCTGGAAGCCGTGCAGATCATGCTTTTTCGCCTGGCCTTGCAGATGGCCCGCGACGACTACGAGGACAGGCGCGAACGCCAGCGCCAAGGCATTGAGTTGGCCCGCCAGGCCGGGCGGTACAAGGGCCGCCGTGCTGATCCGAAGCGCCGCGCCCAAGTTGTCGCGCTGCGCAAGTCCGGCTACAGCATCAACAAGACCGCCGAGCTGGCCGGGTACAGTGCGGCCCAGGTGAAACGGATATGGGCCGAGGTCAGCCAGGCCGAAGCGAAGCAGCACGGCGCGTTCGTGGAGGACGCATTGACGGAAGCCGATGCCCTGGCCGCTGTCGGCCAGGATGAGCGCCAGGAGGAAAGGGCATGAAGAAGCCGAACCAAGACGACGAGCCGTTTTTCATCACCGAGGAGATTGCGGCCGAAATGATCGCCGGCGGCTATGAGTTCGAGCTGCCGCCCATTCCTTGCACCATCCGCCTACGCGACGTGCTGGAGCGCATGACCGATGCTGAGCTAGCATTGCAGCCGGGCGAGATCGCCGACCAGGAGCGTGAACGCTGCCGGCGCAAGCCGTGTTCAACCTCATGATCTGGTCATGGTATTTTTCATGGCACTGAGCCTGATAGTTCTTGCAAATTGTTGTCACTAAAGGGTTTTGTGTGCTTGTTTACAATCGAGTGGGAGTGACGGGCACTGGCTGGCAATGTCTAGCAACGGCAGGCATTTCGGCTGAGGGTAAAAGAACTTTCCGCTAAGCGATAGACTGTATGTAAACACAGTATTGCAAGGACGCGGAACATGC
>NZ_VOZS01000048.1:0-2905 GCF_013419675.1 Acinetobacter sp. YH12069
CAATGGCTTTTATGGCTTCAGCTTTAAATTCTGCGGTGTAAGTCTTCTGTTTCTTGCTCATGGTAAACTCCTAATGAGTATGTATAGTTTACCAAGTTAAACCCTCCTGTTTTTTAAGCACACATCAGATTGGTATTTCATCTAAGGACAGAAACTCTAATAGCCTTCTAGACGAATCTATTCGTGATTTTGCGAAAGCTTATGTCAAGTACCAAAAGATTAATAGGAAGTTAAAAACGCAAGAGACAATTATTCCGTTGAGACTTATAGAGGAAGTATGTCTTGCTAAGTATGGTTTGGTTGATTTGACCCAACTGACAATTGCTGATTTTGATTTAGCAGCTGAACTAGCTAGAAAAACCTATAAAGGATCTGCATATAGTGCTGGTAGGCATTTAAAGATTCTTTTAGATTTTCTCAAAAACATTAAAATTCTAGATTTACTTGATTGGAAAAATCCTAATAAAAAGCCAGTTGATAAAGCTATTGTTTTAGATAAAGAGTCTGAAGAATATCGAGCATCTAAATTACCTGATGAAGATGCACTTTTTGCTTTAGCTGACATATTTTCACGTAAAGAATCTGAATTATCAGAACGTGATGTTTTTGTGACAAGCAGTGTAAGTCTATTGCTAGCAGCACCTGAAAGAGCATCAGAATTATTTTTTTTAAAAGAAAACTGTGTTCATGAAGAAGATGTTGAGATTTCACAGAGCAAAGCTCTAATCAATGCTACTTCAGAAAAGAAAAAAGTCTTAGGATTAAGATGGTATGCCCAAAAAAATTATGGTTATGACATTAAATATATTCCTAGTGTTATGATACCGACTGTTCAACTAGCTATTGAACGATTGAAAAAAATGTCTGAAAAACCAAGACGATTTGCATATTTATTAGAAAGTACTGATAAGTTTCCTCGACATGAATTATGTCCACAAGTATCTGATGAGGAATTATTGACAAAGAAACAAGTTCTAAGTGCATTAGGATTTAACGAATCTAATTATGATAATGCAAAACAGGTTTCTGATTCTGGGAATAAATTTCTACGAACGCGAGGGCTGGAGCTAAAAGATGGATTATATTGTTTAAATGACTTAAATAAGTTGATTAGAAGTCGTTTGCCTAAAGGGTTCCCTTATGTGCCTTTTCAGGTGGGTGATGGTATAAAAATAAAATGGTCTGAAGCGCTTTTCTGTTTCTTTGCAAATCAACTTAATACTCAAAAGGTAACGGTCATTACTGAACTATGGATGCCTATTATTGATACTCTAAATGAGGATTTATCTCCGACGAAAAAGAAATTGAGAGGTAAGGATAAATTATCGAATGTTAAGTCGATTTTTCAGAGATGGGGCTATGGGGATTATAGTGTTGCAACTCATCAATTTCGTCATTTACTTAATAGCATAGCAAATACTAATGGGATGGATAGTATTCTATTGGCTAAATGGTCTGGTAGAGCTGACATTAAGCAAAACAGAGTCTATGATCACACGACTGTTGAAGAAAGAAACTATGCATTGGTAGAAATGCAAAAGAAAGAGATTGCTATTACTGAAGATAGCTGTGGATATAATTTTCAAATTGCTACGCCACGTACATTGCAAGAACTAAATACTCGAACTAGTTTAGCTATGCATGTAACAGAGTTTGGGCTTTGTACACATTCTTATATTGATGAGCCATGTTTAAAATATAGAAACTGTTTAAACTGTACTGAGCATGTATGTATCAAAGGTGATCAAGAAAAAACAAAGCGTCTTCAAGATAGATTAAAAAAAGAAAAAATACTGTGGGAAAAAGATAAGTTGGCTGTAGATAAAAATGTAACTGGTGCTAGTGTTTGGCTAGAAACCAGAGAGTTAACTATCCAAAGATGTGAACAGATGTTGGCTTTACTAAATGACCCACATATTGAAGATGGAACTCCATTAAGTCTGCCCTCTTCTGATGTAGTAAATCACTTGGATTTAGCGTATCAAAAAGCAGGTCGTAAACGTATCCCCGTTATTGAGAATACTCAACGTAAAATGATAGAGGATGAATCACATTTGCTTAGTCCGGTATTGCAAATGGATTTATGGATTTGATATGGCACAACATTTAACTGATCAAGATATTGAGAATATTGTTGAGATTCTAGATTATTGGTCTCCAAACGAAAAATTAACTTGGGATAATCTCTGTAATGCTATTGAGCAACAATTAGAGCTAATACCAGCACCTACTCGGCAAACATTGCAAAAGTACGCCAAAATAAAGAATGCTTTTGACCTTGGGAAAAAATCGCCAGCTGCTAGATTAATAATGTCTAGAGCTAAAGAAAAAGTACCTGCGAGTTTAAAAATAGCTCAAGCTAGGATTGATGCTTTAGAAAGTAAAATTCAGAGGTTAGAAAAAGAGAATTCAATGCTATTAGAGCAGTTTGTAGTTTGGCAATATAATGCTTATAAGTATGGAATCAGTATAGAAAAACTGAATGAGCCATTAGCAAATAAAAACACCTAGAAAGAGAGCCTATAAGGCTCTCAAAAGAGCTAAATTGCTTCAATAACACTTTTTAAAGCTGACCTATAAGCTTTAAGTTCCATAATGTTATTTAAGCATTTATTTTTCTCATATAAAATTTGATGGGACAGATGAGGAAAATTTTGTTCAAGTTGTAAGTATTTTTCTGTTTTTTTCTCTAAAAAAAAGATTTCTTCAATGATTTTATTATCTTCCAAAATCATATTGGATAAATCAATTTTTGACTTACTAAATTGTTTAAGCTCTGTAAGCGTCCGCTGAACCCCATGCCTATTTTTTAATTTGAGTTGGATTTCCAGCGATGTGGCAGTAATTCTTCAATCTGAGTCACTTTATGTGTCGGCAACCTTTTCAGCACATCACTTAAATAGGC
>NZ_VOZS01000049.1:0-2340 GCF_013419675.1 Acinetobacter sp. YH12069
AAATCGTAATATTCTCGATCTGATTTCTTTAAAAACACCTCTGACAAACGATTATTTTTTTCAGCATCACTCAATTTCATGGTCTAAATGCTCCTATTTTGCGTTTATTGGCGTTTTTAGCCCTGTTTAGCTAGATTTCCCTGTTTTGAAGAAAAGTGCGCTTAAAGGCGATTTTAGGCGGTTTTAAGCCATGTGTGAAAATTTGATATTTTAAAAGTTGCCGATCGGCAACTTTTAGCGGTTTGGGGGATTTATCATTTTCCGACAGCAGGAGGGAATGCACGCTTCCGCGTTTCTCTCCGAGAAACAAAAAAACGGCCTCTGAAAAAGATAAAAATAAGCCCCAAAAGTTGGGGCGTTTTGAAATCTTTTTTAGAGGGGGAAACTCAAGGATTAGATTTTAGGAAATCGTAAAATTGAAGTTGCTGTTTTGGGTCTTTTAGCATGATGCAAAGCCGTTGCATAAAATCATTAGGTGATTCATTCTCTTGCTTCAAATGTTTGAATTTTTTATTTCTGGACATGCCGTAAGAAATTCGGTTGATCTGCATATTTGGAAAATCTATAAACTTAGGTTCATCGACCTGTTTGATTGGTGCTGATTGGATTTTCTTAGAACCAAAGCCGAGCTGTTCCAGTAGCGGATAAAACATCCTGAATTTTTTTGGCTCTAAAAGCATGTCTGCAAGGCGTTTCGTAAAGTCTTCGGATGACTCTCCGATCTCTGCATATTCGCTACCAACTTCGGGCAGTTCAGATAATTTGTGTGCAAACAAATGCCGTTGTGCATCGGTCATTTCGACAAAGAAATCAGGTGTGTTTGGATCTCGTTTAGGGTCGGTTTTTTGTTGTTTTTTTGGCTGTGCCTTCTGTTTAAATCGGAATGAAAAACCAATAATATTACGTCCTCTTTTGTGCTGTTCTTCTTTGACAGTAATATCTGTATTTTCATTGATTTGCTTTAATGATGGTTCTAAAACACGCTTTTTAAAGTCGTGCATTCGATGATATTCACTTTCTAATACTCCCAATCTTTCTCTGAACTCACTTAGCTCAATAATTGGTGTTTTCCCACTACTACGCCAAGCAATCAAAAGTTCATAAAGTCTAATGGCGTAGCCAGTGGAAAGCCCTTTTACTTGCTCTAACTCATAGCTCGTAAATTGTTTTTCTAGCCGAGTTATTAAAGGGATAATTGCAGGTGAAAAAATTAACTCAACAGATGCCGTTTTTTCGATGTATGCAATTTGAGAAACCCAACGTGAGGTAATATGAGCTACTCCTTTTCCTCTTGGTTCTTGATAGCTAAATTGACGAGCAAACAAGTCTTTACAGGCTTCTTTTAGTGCTTGATAAGCACCATTTTTCAATACATCAAAGTGGTTGATATAGCTCTCTGCGTGAATAGTTAAAGGGTCATTCGCATTAATACCTTTACCACTTTCACGGGCTTCAATTATTGCTAAAAGAATTAACCGTTGTTCCACTAGGTCAAGATTGTAGCTGGCATTAATTAAAGCGTTATCTTTCACAATTAAATCTTTCATATAGCGTCTTATTTTATTATGTCGTCTTATTGATCTTATGTGAAGCCTTATCAAGAAGCAATAAGCAGACATATTTTATTTTGTCGCATCTTGCAAACTAAACGTGCTTAAAACGACATGTTTTATTTTGTCTTTCAAAGCACACTAAGTGTCGTCTTATTGAGAATTTCTAGCACACTAAGTGTCGTCTTTTAGCACACTAAGTGTCGTCTTATGTCCTCTGAAACGCACGTATATCAATGCTTTCAGACTGCTTAAAAGCATTTAAAAGCTTTTTTATTATTAAAAGCCCAAAAAAATTAAAAACGGCATTTAAAACTGCCCTATGTTTTCGCTTCGCTCAAACTCTATTGAATCTCGCTGCGCTCGATTCCTGGGGGCAGTTTTTTTCAAAGACCCGCTAGGACGCTAAAAACAAGAATGGATTCGCTTCGCTCATCATGGAGCCAGTGGCTACAGTCGCTTTGCTCTGTAAATCTCGTTATGAAGCAACAGGGAGCTTGTAATCAGGGAAAAGGCAGGGGCAAATTTTTATAATGCTCAGTCGCTCGTAGACACTCGCTCGGTTACTTGATCAATTTGTTTAGTTGTTCTTCAAAATCTTGCTTGTTTAAATCACCTGAAACGTACTGATCATAAAGTTTTTGATGATCTTCAGTGATTTCTAAATCGTAATATTCTCGATCTGATTTCTTTAAAAACACCTCTGACAAACGATTATTTTTTTCAGCATCACTCAATTTCATGGTCTAAATGCTCCTATTTTGCGTTTATTGGCGTTTTTAGCCCTGTT
>NZ_VOZS01000050.1:0-2317 GCF_013419675.1 Acinetobacter sp. YH12069
GCCTATTTAAGTGATGTGCTGAAAAGGTTGCCGACACATAAAGTGACTCAGATTGAAGAATTACTGCCACATCGCTGGAAATCCAACTCAAATTAAAAAATAGGCATGGGGTTCAGCGGACGCTTACCATCAGATACCCATTTTCAAGACATAAAAAAGCACCCTTTTGGGTGCTAACTTAGCTGAGGGAGCTAAATCTTATTTCGCTGCTGCCTTTGCTGTAGACACAGCGGCTTCAGTCGTGATATTTACCGTAATTTTATCACCTACATTCGGTACATATGCGCCTACACCAAATGCTGAACGATCAAAAGAAGTCGTTGCATTAAAACCAATTGTTTCTGCCTTAGTCATTGGATGAACGGCTTGCTTGTTCAATACAGCGTCCAATACCACTGGTTTAGTCACATTTTTAACTGTTAAATTACCCGTAATTTTGTATTTAGTTTTGCTGATCGCTTGAACTTTTGTACTTTTAAACGTGATATTTGGATATTGTTCAGCATCAAAGAAATCTGCTTTCTTTAAGTGATCATCTAATGCTTTGACATTGGTATTTAAGCTCGATAATGGAATCGTCACATTCACAGACGAATTTGCAGGTTTTGCATTATCGACATTGATTGTCCCTTGAATGTCACTAAAGTTTGCAGAAGGCGTTGAGAAACCAAAATGATTCCAAGTAAATACTGTTGCGGTATGAGTAGGATCAATTTGATAGGCAACAGGTTTTGCCATAGAAATTGTTGTAACTGATGCTACCGCCAAACCGATTGTTAATGCTTTAAAGTTCATGTTTTTATCTCACTTTCGAATACCATTAAGTCTATAGATTTTTAGCCGTATTACAGCTTTAAAGATAAAACGTTTTGTTGCATGTTTAGAACGATAGTTTTGTAAAATCTGTAGCAGCATCTACAACCACTCTCAATTATTAAATTTTCCATATATTTCAAATAATTATTCTTTTCAAGCTACTCCCCGACGATTTATCCTAAATTTAGGAAACATCAACCTATCTGAGTCGTAGGTTTTCTAAACAAATCCACTTAAGATTTTTAGACATCATAAAAATCTGAGTACCCAAAAATGACAGAACAATCGCTGGCTATTGAAAAAGCCTTAAACACTAAAACTCCCAAAGATGTCGTTTTGGCATTTCTTATGAATACTTCAAAAGAACTCGTCGAAAATGCAACTCAGCTGCTTGTTGCAGAAGACGCGGCGTATGTTTCCTTAAACTTCAGCAACCCAGAACTTAAACAAATTGAGCCGTGGGCTGGGTCTGGAACAGGTAGAGACATTTATATATATACCTTTGCCAACGTCGACACTTACTGGAATATCGATGAATTTCAAATCACGGATATGATCGCTGAAGATGAAACTGTAGCTGTATTTGGTCAATTCACCTACACCTCAGTCTATGCAAAAAATACTTTCACCTCGCCTTTTTCAATTAAAGCCAAAGTTCAAAACGGTTTAATCAGCTTTTTCCAATTTATGGAAGATGCCTATGCCTCAGCCTCATCGTTCCGCGTAGGTGGAGAATGGATCATTCAGCAAGATGCTGACCCGGCTAAAAACTTTAAAGTTTCAGCTTAATACTGAGATGCGCAAAAGCTGTTGTTGATTTGGAATGGCCTTTTACATTGAGTTAATGACAGCGGTATTGGATAAATCCGGTTTTTTTCGCGATTTGATCATAGAGCTTTTGCGCAGTTTCATTGTCCTGATGCGTAAGCCAATACACACGGTCACACTGCCGCTGATCACAATATTCTTTCACTTTGGCGATCAGCGCCTTGCCAATGCCCTGCCCGCGATAATCCTCAAGGGTATATAAGTCCTGCAAATAGGCATAAGGCTGCAATGTCCAGCAGCTCTCATGTTCAATGACATGCACGATCCCAACCACTTGATGATCAATCACAGCTGCAAAGCCATACATATGTTCGCAGTCAGCAGCATGTAACCTGTGCCATGTACGCTCAGTCACCCCATCTGCCACCTGACTTTTATAAAATTCTAAATACAGCTCCCAGAGCGGCTGCCATTGGTTTTTTGATATTTCTGTTAAATTTTTAATTTGTATTTGCACGTTCAATGTCTTTTTTAAATGATCACTGGATTTTTATAACTGAAATAAAGCTTCATGTGTTGAAAACACTTTATTTAATGCGCTCTTTTTTAGGGTGTGTTGACATTTACAGCCGATAAATTGAGCTAAAGAGGCAACCATATAAATATACAAGCTAAAGCAACAGCGCTTTGATAGTTACGTTTTAGCTTATCGTATCTTGTGGCAATTCCTCTA
>NZ_VOZS01000051.1:0-2221 GCF_013419675.1 Acinetobacter sp. YH12069
GTAAGCGTCCGCTGAACACACCTTCTGAATTCATCCTATAAGCCTTAATTTAGTCCCCACTTAGAAACAAGTGGGGACTTAAATTTATGACTACAAATCATCAGACATCCATCGCATCTCTTGCGAAAAAACGAAGAACATACAGTGCTGAATTTAAACAGCAGATCGTTCAGGCTTGTAAAGCACCGGACGTTTCAATTGCTTCAGTCGCTTTGCAACATGGATTGAATACAAATCTTGTATCCAAATGGATTCGCTTAATTGATGCTAAGCCAGGGAGTGATCGCTCACCACTACCGAATAAACCTGCATTTATTGCCTTATCTTGCTCTGCACCATTAGATCCTACTCCTACTGACATGTTAAAAGTTCAAATTACTTTACCCCACTCAAAAGCAGAAATTGGCTTGAAATGGCAAGTATCAGAAATACCTGCCTTGGCAGAATTACTCAAGGTGCTGGCAACATGATCCGTATCGATGAAATCTGGCTTTCTACCCAACCTCTGGATATGCGAGCAGGGATGGATACTGTCATGGCTCAGGTGGTGAGAGCCTTTGGCTACATTAAACCGCATTGTGCTTACCTGTTCTGTAATAAACGTGGCCATCGCATGAAAGTGCTGGTACATGATGGACTGGGCATCTGGCTGTGTGCCCGGCGTTTGGAACAGGGAAAATTCCACTGGGCTAAAGTTCACCAGGGTGAAAGCGTAGCTCTCAACCCGGAACAGTTACAGGCATTAATCCAGGGTTTGCCTTGGCAGCGCATTGGACGACAGCAGGTGGTCACGATGCTCTAAACCAAGCTCGGCTATTCTGCCATCCTCCAAACGTTCTATTTCATTCTTCTCATGACCTCAGGCATACTGCGGTCATGAATACGCTGCCAGATTTAAGCCAACTGACCCATGAACAACTGCTGGAATTCACCCGGCAGTTGGCGATGCAGCATCAACAACTCGCAGAAGATAAACAACAATTAGATGCTCAAGTTCAACATCTGGAAGTATCAAATCAACAATTAGATGCCAAAGTTCAACATCTTGAAGTCACCAATCAGCAATTAGATTCTAAAGTTCAGCATCTTTCTATTCTCAATCAAAAATACGAGCATGAACTGGCGCTGTTTAAACAGCATAAATTCGGCAGTAAAAACGAACATCTCACCGCAAAACAAATCCATCTGTGGGATGAGGCGGTCGAAGAAGATATCGCAGCCGTTGATCTGGAATTAGAACGATTAAATGCAGATAAAACCCATGCAGCGACACAGAAAGCCACAGTCAACAAACCTAAACGTCGACTGCTGCCAGATCATCTACACACCATCCGTATTGAGCATGAACCTGCATCAACCCAATGCAGTTGTGGCTGCCAGTTACGTCGTATCGGCGAAGATATCAGTGAAAAACTGCATTTCAGACCGGCACAGTTCTATAAGGAACAGCATGTGCGTGGTAAATGGGTCTGTGATCAGTGTGACACTCTGACTCAGCAAGCGATGCCCGCCTATGTGATTGATAAAGGCATTGCTTCACCTGAATTGCTCAGCCATGTGCTGGTATCGAAGTATGCCGATCATTTGCCGCTGTACCGTCAACGTCTGATCTATCAGCGGGCGGGAATCGAACTTTCTAGATCAACTTTATCTGACTGGATAGGTCGCTGCGGTGTGGAACTGGAACCTCTGGCCAATGCCTTAAAAGAGGTGGTACTACAACAGCAGGTGCTGCATGCAGATGAAACACCAGTCACCATCATGCGGATGGGTGAGAATGATAAAAAACCGAAGAAAGGTTATGTCTGGGCCTATGCCACCACACAGTACAATCCAGTTCAGGCGGTGATCTATGACTTTCAGGATAGTCGTTCAGGCCAGCATGCTGCAGAGTTCTTGAAAGGCTGGCAGGGCTATCTAGTCTGTGATGATTACAGTGGTTATAAAGCACGCTTTAAATCAGGCCAGGTCATAGAGGTGGGCTGCATGGCCCATGCACGTCGTAAATTCCATGAACTGCATGTAACTGGGAAAAGTCAGGTCGCTGAACAGGCCTTAGTGCTGATTCAGAAACTGTATGCGATAGAAGCAGAACTCAGGAAAAAGACCGATGGTACAGCGGAAGACCGCCGCGAATACCGACAACAGCATAGTCAACCAGTGATGCAACAACTATATGAATGGCTCAACCAACATCATCTGACAGTGCCATCGAGTTCTC
>NZ_VOZS01000005.1:0-239479 GCF_013419675.1 Acinetobacter sp. YH12069
GCCTATTTAAGTGATGTGCTGAAAAGGTTGCCGACACATAAAGTGACTCAGATTGAAGAATTACTGCCACATCGCTGGAAATCCAACTCAAATTAAAAAATAGGCATGGGGTTCAGCGGACGCTTACGCTCAATACAAATAATTTTGATGAGCAAGGGCAACAAAAAATTCATTTAAAAGAATTTATGCAGCTTTATCGCGCTTGAGCAAAAGCCAACTATCAAGACTTTGAGCCTGTTAGTCATATCTTTTTTCAAGTGCAAATTCGATGATGTGCTGGCACTGCGCTTGCGAGCAGAGATTTTGACTTGATCGGTGTTTAAATAGTGATTTGACCGTTGATGCATGCAGAAAGTAAGAAAAAGCCTGCGGCTGTGTTGTCGCTGTTGGTAAAATTAAATTTTTATCTATTGCCCTTAGTTGAGCCGTGGATTCTAAAGTCCAAGGCTCAGTGGCATATATAGCAAAATGATTGAGACTGCTTTGCTCGGAGACACTGAGGTCTGTCGCATTTTGGAGCTTGAGTAAAATCTGAAATAAAGTCATCAAGTCGATTCCTTTATCGAAAGGTAATTTAACCGCGCTTTGAGCAGATGACCTTTACATGCTGTGCCTCTGATCGGTAACAGCATGTATTTAACAGTACATGCTATTCAAAGGCACTGACATCACCGACACCACGGCGAATCACTTCAGGGTATTCACCTGCAAGGTTTACAACGCTAGTGGTATTTAAAGTACCTAAACCGCCATCAATTAATACATCTATTCGTTTGCCGATTTGCAGTTCAATTTCATAAGGATCATCAATCGGTTCTTTTTGGCCAGGTAAAATTAAGGTCGATGTTAATAAAGGCTCACCGAGTTCTTTGAGTAATAATTGGCAAATCGGGTTGCTCGGAATGCGTAGTCCAATGGTTTTCTTTTTAGGATGCATTAAACGGCGAGGAACTTCACTGGTCGCAGGCAAAATAAAGGTAGTGACCGCAGGGGTGTTATTTTTCAATAAACGATACATGGCATTATCGACTTTGGCATAAGTGGCAATGTCAGATAAATCTGCACAAATAATCGCATATTGATGTTTAGCATCGAGCTGACGAATTTGGGCAATGCGTTCCATGGCATTTTTGTTCCCAATTTGGCAACCGATGGCATAGGCGGCATCTGTAGGATAAACCACCACATCGCCGGCACGAATCCGTTCAACGGCTTGCGTAATTAAACGGGGCTGAGGATTTTCCGGATGTATTCTTAAATGCAACATGTCGTTTTCCTCTTATTATTAAAAGCTCTAGACATTATGTCGCGGTCTATTTGCTTTGTGCAATGTGAAATGCAGTCAAATTGTATAATTTAATCAAGCATTTCACGTTGAAATTCATTCGCCTGTAACATTTTGCCAGCACGTGTACAGTGGCAAATGCATTGGATAAAGCGCCAAGCATCGCGTGGAAGTTTGGCTTCGCCCTTAAAATAAGCCTGTAATTGTGCATAGACATTATCTTTAAAGCTGCTGCCATCACCGCCTTCACCAGTAAGGTTATCAAGTGATACACGAAACTTACGTCCAAAGGCTTTGGCAAATAACCATTCGATCGCTTGGGGCTTAATTTCTACCTGTTCAAAGAGGGCTTGTTGCTCTTTGCTGCGACCATCTGGTGCATACCAATAGCCTAAATCAGGAAGTAAACGGCGTTGCTCGCCAGCAATAGTCCAATGGCTAATTTCATGCAAAGCGCTATTGAAATAACCATGAGCAAATTGAATACGGGCAGGGCCGTTTGAATCAGCAGGAAAGTACTCGGGCTCAAAGTCACCTTTCACTAAGCTCACATTCAGGTGGGAAAACCAATGATTAAAGTGTAAGATGAGCCAATCGACGTGTTCTGTTTCTGTGGAAAGTTTCTCCCAAGCCGAGAGTTGCACTTGGTCGGCTGAAATGTCAGAATCAAGCGTTGAAATTGTGCTCATAAGTGATGAAACATTCACTTCTGTTTGCGGCTGCAACAGATGCATAACTTAAGTTACCCAAATGGTCTGTCTAAATAAGTACAAAATTGTATCTTAATCTTTGACAGAGTACTGATGAATTTGTAGAATTGCCGCCTTAATTATGTCAGCAAATACCTTTCCGGCACAGATTGAGCCGTTTAAATGGGCTGAACAAGGCTTTAAATGGTCAGGAACACTGCCATTATCTCGCTTTGTTCGTATTGCTCGTGAAGCTGTTGGATCAATTGATGATCAATTGATTAACATAGACTGTAAGCTATCAATGGATGCTTATCATCGCATTGTATGGCTAGATGGTCATGTTGAAACAAATGTTCCAATGGAATGCCAGCGTTGTCTGGATACTGTTGAGATTCCACTTGTTTTAAGTTTTCATCTAGCTCTTGTAGATGACGAGTCACTGATAGAGCGCTTGGATGAGGATGCTGATTTCATCGTTTTAGGTGAAAGTGAAGCAACAACCAAAGGTTCATATGATGCACCTGCGACTGCTGATTTACTCTCACTGATAGAGGATGAATTGTTATTGTTGATGCCTTTGTCACCTAAGCATGACGCTTGTGAACATAAGCATCAACCTGCCGCTGAAGAGCTTGTTGAAGAAAAACGGGACAACCCGTTTGATGTTTTGGCAGGTTTGAAGGGTAAACTTAACTAATTTTTGTGTTATACTCTTAAGTATAAGACAATCGAATTTGTTCTGATCCATTTTTTCGATCTTTGTAAGGAGCCATCATGGCCGTTCAGCAAAACCGTAAAAGTCGCTCTCGCCGTGACATGCGCCGTTCACATGACGCTTTAACCGAGAATGCATTAACTGTAGACCAAGCTACTGGCGAGACTCACCGTCGTCACCACGTATCTAAAGATGGTATCTACCGTGGTCGTCAATTATTCGCTAAAGCATCTGCTGAATAATTGGTGATGTATTAAGCGTCAAGCTTAGTAGAAAAAATGGGAGCGTTAAGCTCCCTTTTTTTGTACCGATTTTTTGTACCGATTTTTTGTTGCATTTGGCAATTACCAAGACAAAAATTAAGTGTTAAATTTCCGTCCCTGAAACAAGCTTACATGGGATTGTGTTGAATAAATGTCCAAATAGCATAAATTCACCAGTCTTGATAAAGGATTTTTTTATGTCTGCTAAACAACTCGAGCAAGCAGCTCAAGCTACTAAAACTGCATTCGTGTTCCCGGGTCAAGGGTCACAGAAAGTCGGCATGCTCGCTGAACTTGCAGAACAGTTTAGTAGTGTGCAAGCAACATTTGCAGAAGCATCAGAAGCGGCTGGTTTTGATCTTTGGCAAATTGCGCAAAGTGGTGAAGGGTTAAACCAAACAGAATTTACTCAACCTGTACTACTGACTGCCAGTATTGCTTTATGGCGTGTGTGGTTAGAGTTAGGTGGTGTTGCACCGAAATACCTTGCAGGTCACTCATTAGGTGAATACAGCGCCTTGGTTGCCGCAGGTGCGATGAGCCTAGGTGATGCCGTTAAACTGGTGAACCTACGTGGTCAGTTAATGCAAAGTGCTGTACCTGAAGGTCAAGGTGCAATGGCGGCAATTTTGGGTCTAGATGATGCCAAAGTCATTGAACTTTGTGCTCAAGCAGAAGGCCCAGGTTCAGTAGATGCTGCAAACTACAATGCACAAGGTCAAGTTGTCATTGCGGGCGATAAAGCCATGGTTGAAGCGGTTATGGCTGCTGCTAAAGAAAATGGCGGTAAGGCAATTGCACTTCCGGTTTCTGTACCATCGCATTGTGCATTGATGAAACCTGCTGCTGAACAGTTTGCGACAGCATTGGAACAAACTGCCATTGAGCTGCCTACTATACCTGTAATACAAAATGTAGGCGCTGAAATCGCGACTGATGTAGCGCAATTACGTCAGGCGTTAACTGCACAGTTATACCAATCTGTACAGTGGACAAAGACCATGCAGTATTTGCAAGACCAAGGTATTCAGTACATTGCTGAATGTGGTCCGGGTAATGTCCTTGCGAATCTCGCAAAACGTTTGCCAAATATTGAAAAAGCATTCCCACTCGACACGAAAGGTCGTATGGAAGATGCACTGAATGCCATTTTAGTGGCAGAAGGGAAAATTGCATGACACAAGAACGCAAAGTTGCTTTAGTAACAGGTGCGAGCCGAGGGATTGGAGCAGCAATTGCTCAGCAATTGATTCAAGACGGTTATTTTGTTGTAGGTACTGCAACTTCAGAAGCGGGTGCGGAAAAATTATCTGCTGCTTTTGCTGAAAATGGTGCGGGTAAAGTTCTAGATGTACGTGATGCAACTGCAATTGATGCATTGGTATCAGACATTGAGCAAAACTTTGGTTCTGTATTGGTTTTGGTGAACAATGCGGGTATTACCAAAGATAATTTGTTACTTCGTATGTCAGAAGATGATTGGGATGACATTCTCAACATTCATTTGAAAGCCGTTTATCGACTTTCTAAACGTGTTTTAAAGGGTATGACCAAAGCACGTTTTGGCCGAATTATTAATATTAGTTCTGTGGTTGCACATTTTGCTAACCCAGGACAAGCAAACTATTCTGCTGCAAAAGCAGGGATTGAGGCCTTTGGTCGCAGCCTTGCAAAAGAGATGGGAAGCCGCCAAATCACTGTAAATGCAGTGGCTCCGGGCTTTATTGCAACAGAAATGACAGAACAGTTAAGCGAAGAAATTCGTAAAAAGATGAGTGATCAAGTGGCTTTAAACCGTTTAGGTGAGCCGCAAGATATCGCAAATGCCGTAAGTTTTCTTGCTTCTGAAAAGGCAAGTTACATTACCGGAACTGTATTACATGTAAATGGTGGTTTATACATGAGCTAAGCGCTCAAGTATAAACTTTCAAAACGATTTAGATTCAATTAAACTAACGGCATTAAAAACGCCACAAGCAATGAGGAGAATTCCTGTGAGCGATATCGAACAACGCGTAAAACAAGCAGTAGCTGAACAACTTGGTCTTAAAGCAGACGAGATCAAAAACGAAGCTTCTTTCATGGATGACTTAGGTGCAGACTCTCTAGACCTAGTTGAATTAGTTATGTCTTTCGAAAACGATTTCGACATCACTATTCCTGATGAAGATTCAAACGAAATCACTACTGTACAATCTGCAATTGACTATGTTTCTAAGAAACTAGGTTAATTTTAGATTTCAGCGATGCTGATTTAAAAAGCCACCATTCGGTGGCTTTTTTTATGCTGAATATTTTGTTTTTACATTAGCTTACGTTTCTGTCACCAACAACAACTCAAAAGCGGTTATTTTTTAGCTATAAAAATAGAGTTTGAACAATAGTTAAATTATTTAAAACAGTAAAAACAACGGAGAAAAACATGGGTCTTTTTGATTTTGTAAAAGGAATTGGTAAAAAAAATACAGCGCCTGCAGAACCTCAGGCAGCGCCAGCAACACCTTCTGAACCATCTGCACAAGAAATTGCCAATAAGTTATTGGGTCATATCAAAGCACTGGGCTTACCTGTAACTGGCTTGTCTGTGAGTTATAACGGGACTTCAGATCTAGCAACAGTGAAAGGTCAGGTGCAAAGCCAAGCAGATCGTGAAAAGATTATCTTGGCGGTAGGGAATATTGATCATGTGGCGCAAGTGGATGATCAGTTGACTGTAGCAACGCCAGAACCAGAAAGTAAATTTTATACAGTTAAATCAGGCGATAATCTTTCTAAGATTTCTAAAGAATTTTATGGTGATGCAAATCAATACAATAAAATTTTTGAAGCAAACCGTCCTTTGCTAAAAAATGCCGATGACATTTTCCCAGGTCAGGTGCTTCGTATTCCTGCATAAATATTTGTGTTTAAAGTAAAAAAAGCCATCTTGTGATGGCTTTTTTTTGTATGCGTGAATGGTGAAGTTGAATATAATGCGGCTGAAATAATTCAAAATAAGAAATCAATGAAACAAAAAATCATCTTTATTTTCTTGCTGTTGCTTGCAGTTGTTGTGTGTTTTTGTCTTTGGCTGCGGTGGGATGAGCGTATTGATCCTCGGGTGCTCAAGTGGCAGCAGTCTGAAATTTCTTATCATTCAAATTACACACAAGAGCCGTATTTTAACTTGCTTGGGCTGAATGCTGGAGATCGGTTTTCGGCATTGAATGTTGGGCGCTATCGTTATCATCAAGATTGGGCATTTAGTTTGTTGGGGCAAGAGCAACAAAATGTATTGGGTCAGCCATTGAATGCGAAGCTAACACGTGAAAAGTGGTCAGAAGAACAGACGAATTTAGTTGCGGAGTTTCAGCAATTGCTGGTCGATGATCCTAAGGCGGCTAGCGCATTTGTTGTTGAGCATCATCAGGTGCTCTGCGCTGATACAGCAAGAAAAGGTACCGTTGCAGCGCTTTAACACATGGTTGCAGCATGCAGACCAATACCGCAGTTTAAGTATGCCGAGCAATTCCGCATATCCAGACTTTAAGTATTTAAATCAGTTGGCGATCCTTTATCAGATCAATATTGCGTTAAATAAAGAGGATAAGCTGGATGCATATATGGCTGAATATCACAGATTACAGCAGATGCTTGAGCGCCCGATCTCATTGGTTGAAAGGATGTTGATTCAAAGCTGGCTGGCACGTTATGTTCGAATTATACGTAATGAGCAATTAAAGACCGGACAAGTTGTTTATTTAGAGCCTTTAAGTACCCGTCAGTTAAGTTTGCGCTCAGCTGCGCAATTGGAAGCCTATGGCGTATATGCGGTGTTGAAGCAGGTGCAGCAATCATCGGACTGGAATACCTCGTTGATGTATTGGTTGTATTTGCCAAGTCAAACTGCAAATCAATTGTTTAAGCAATATGAAGATGCGGCACAGCTATCTGAGCTTTCTTATGATTCGTTTAGGATGCAGGCTGGTCAAAAACAGGGACAGTATTCATCTTGGCATATCAAAAACTATTTGGGCAATACTTTGTCCAATATAGAGGGGGTGCCTTGGGAGCACTCTGTGCTTGCAGGGCACATTTTGAATGATCGTATTATGATTTTTAATTTGTTGAATCAGGGGGCGACTGATTTAACGCAGTTGAGTCAAAATAGCCACGGTCGACGTTTCTTTAAGAAAGAGGGGATGTTGTGTGCTGAAGTGCCGTATCCGCGTGAGCAATTTAGAGCACACAATTGGAATATTTTAGATAGCTGTGTGCAGTTGTAGTTTTTGTATATAAACATTTTGATATAGAAATAAAAAAGCCCCAATGAGTAGGGGCTTTTTTACAGTCGTTTAGAAGCTTGGCTTCACTACAACTAAAATAACCACCGCAAATAAAATCAAAGTGGGCATTTCATTAAAATAACGCCAGAATTTATGCGACTTATAATGTGCATTTTCGATAAGCTTTTTACGGTAATAACCACAAACAAAATGATAAATCACCAATAGTCCAACCAATCCAACTTTTAAATAGAACCAAAGCGCTTCATGGTAGTGTCGTGTTGCATCACCCCAATCGACGAGGAAGTGCGCCGTGATCAGTGTAGCAATCATAGCGGGCCACATAATGCCGCGGTATAGCTTACGTTCCATGATTTGAAAGCGCTGATGACTGGTAGCATCTTCACTCATAGCATGGTAGACAAAAAGGCGAGGGAGATAAAATAGCGCTGCGAACCAGCAAACAACTGCGATGATATGCAATGCTTTTACCCAGAGGAAAGCATCTGATGGAGCATCCATATATTAACCCTTAAAAGGGCGGTGGGTATGTGCTTTGGCACCGAAGCACCAAAGCAGCAAACTTTATATTATGCTTCCCATTTTTTGAAAACGAGGCAAGCGTTTACACCGCCAAAACCAAAACTGTTACTCATCACAGTATTCAATTTTGCATCACGTTTTTCAAGTACGATATCAAAAGGTTTTGCACCTTCGTCAAGTTCAGTCACGTTGATATTTGGTGCAATAAAGTCATTTTGCATCATCAAAATAGAATAAATCGCTTCTTGTACACCTGCAGCACCCAGGCTGTGACCGGTCATCGATTTGGTCGAGCTGAGCGGAGGAACTTGTCCTTCACCGAAAGCACGCTCCATCGCTTTAAGTTCAGTGACATCGCCTGCCGGAGTAGATGTACCGTGTGTATTAACATAGTCGATGGTATCTACACCATGTTGTTTAGCTTCTTCTAAAGCTATAAGGATACAACGCGTCGCACCTTCGCCCGATGGTGCAACCATGTCAGCGCCGTCAGAATTTGCTGCATAGCCGACAACTTCAGCCAAAATGTTTGCACCACGTGCTTGAGCATGTTCAAGTGACTCTAGTACAACGAAGCCACCGCCGCCAGCGATCACGAAACCGTCACGGTCAGCAGAGTAAGGGCGGGAAGCAGTTTCAGGAGTGTCATTGTATTTTGAACAAAGTGCGCCCATTGCATCAAATAAAAGACTTTGTGACCAATGGTCCTCTTCACCACCACCGGCAAGCATTAAGTCTTGTTTGCCTAATTGAATCAGGTTGTATGCATAACCAATGGCATCTGCAGATGTTGCACATGCGCTAGTAATCGTGTGTGCAATACCTTGCATTTTAAATGCAACACCCACGTTTGCGGTAATGGTGTTGGTCATGTTACGTGGTACAAAGAATGGACCAACTTTACGTGCACCTTTGGTGTCTAGAAGTTCTTTCATTTCAACAACAGATGCAGTTGAACCACCACCTGACCCACCTGCAATACCGTAACGTGGATTACCACCGATTTGTTCTGCTGTTAAGCCTGCATTTTCTACCGCAGCCAAAGCTGAGTTGTATGCATACATTGCGCATACGCCCATAAAGCGTTTTAAGCGGCGGTCAATACCGTCAAAGTTTTGTTCTGCAGCCGCACTGACATGACTTTTGAAATTAAGTTCAGCATAACTTGGGTTGAAACGTGTTCCAGAAATCCCGTTTTGCAAAGAATGAGTGACATCTTCTAATGTATTACCAATGCATGAGTTGATGCCCATACCAGTGATTACAACACGTTTCATCTACAGATCCTTTATAGGTAGTGTGTGAGCAAGCTATTGAAAGTATACGAAGGAAACTTTCTAAATAGACGAACTCATATAATTTGATTGGAATAATGATAGCAGAAAGCTTTTTGAATTCTTATGGCAAATCCTATGCCTATTTTTGACTGAGCTAATTTGCAACGATGCAGCAAAAAACTTAACTTAAAGATACATATTCAAGTTGTGATAAAGTTTGACTACACCTAGTATTTATCAAGAATTTCAAGAATAGTCTGAATGAGGTAGGGAATGGCGAAAACGAATAATAAACCAACGGCTGGTCTGCTCTCAAACGCCTTTGGAGTGGCTAAAAAGCTCAGTTCTACAGGGGTGTCTATTATCAATCATGTTGCACCCGAATCTGTAACTAAGGTCATTCAACCACAAAAAAATGGTCAAACCTTGGAAGGTCAGTCACGTCAGACGAGCGTATTTGATGTGAAAAAATATGATAATCCGCAGCAAATTCTGCGTGAACATGTTCCGAATGTTTCTAGACAATTATTCGGTCGACATTTTAATACCGTAAATAATGTAGCTAATTTTGTTGCCCCTCAATTTAGCGACAAGATTTCTGACTATCTTTTTGATCGATTGAATCATTTTAGTTCGGATATTTCATCTGTAGATGCAGTGCTTGATGAAGCTGGCGTACGTGATTTAGAAGAGTTGACACAAGATGTCGATCGTTCACGCCGCATTAGTCAGGCCTTAGGCGAGCAAAATAAATGGATTGCTTCAATTCAAGGGGCTTTAACAGGTGCGACAGGTGTTATCGGTTCAAGTATTGATATCCCTGCTTCACTGATTATGACTTTGCGAGTGATTTATCAAGTTGGACGTTCTTATGGTTTTGACTTAAGTAAAGAAAGTGACCAAGATATCGTTCAGTTTATTTTTAAACAGGTCGACCTGAGTTTAATTGCAGAAAAACAAACCTTGCTTATGGCGATTAAAGCCCTGAGTAGCACGCTGCAAAATAGTGATTTGCATCAGTTGCAGCAATTGGTGGGTTCAGACACCGATGCAGCTGCATTGAAGAAATATGTACTGGATGAAAATGGTCAGTTCAAGTGGGCATGGCTCAATCAAATGCCAAAAGTTTCACTTTTAAATCAGCTATCACGGTTATCTCCTGTGGCGAGTGCTGGTGTAAGTGTGGTGTATAGTCGCCGTTTGGTGGATGAAGTGAATCAGAAGGCACAGCAAGTCTTTTCAAATGCGCGCCAATATATTTTGCAGCATCAAGATATCACCTTGTCACCATTACATGCCTATGAGCGCTCTCTTGAGTTGCTTGCTCAAGCAACACCTAAATTACTAGAAGGCATTAAGGCGAAAGATATCGATTTGGCTGAACCAGTATTGGATCAGACCATAGATGTTGCAGGTCACGAGAGTATCCGCGCAGTAAAAGTCACTAAAAAAGCACAAGCTAAAACCGCTGATGCAGCCGAAGTGGCGGTAGCGCAGGAACAAAAAGTCTCAGAAGGTTTGGAGGCACTCGCAGAAAAAGTTGTTGAGCCTCATGCACCCGTGGCTGCGCAAAAACCTGCTTTAGCTGAAACGGATGAGTTTGATGTGTTGGAAGCTGTACAGGATGATGATGTCCCTGTGGCGAAAGCTGCACCCAAAGCTAAGCCGCGTAAAGCCAAAACAGCAGCCGTAGATAAAGTTACAAAAAAATCAGCAGATTCTTCTGAAAAATAACCTATTTATTTGTGGGTGAAAATTTGCGCAACTCACGATGAATAAATGTTTTCGATGATCGTATATTGTTGACCAATTTTAAGTCTTCGCTTACAATTGCATGCCCTCAAAAAGTAGTATTTTTTTGGGCTTTTTATTAACGGGAGAATTGCCAAATGGCAACAACAAATCAGTTGATCCGTAAGGGTCGTACAACTTTAGTTGAAAAATCTAAAGTTCCTGCGTTGAAGGCTTGTCCACAACGTCGTGGTGTTTGTACACGTGTTTACACAACTACACCTAAAAAACCTAACTCAGCAATGCGTAAAGTTTGCCGTGTTCGCTTAACTTCAGGTTTCGAAGTTTCTAGCTACATCGGTGGTGAAGGCCATAACCTACAAGAGCACAGTGTTGTTCTTATCCGTGGTGGTCGTGTTAAAGATTTACCAGGTGTACGTTACCATACCGTTCGTGGTTCTTTAGACTGTGCTGGTGTTAAAGATCGTAACCAGTCTCGTTCTAAATACGGTGCTAAACGTCCTAAGAAATAATCTGAAAAGATTGGCTTCTTAGTTCGTTAGAACTGCAATCCTTTATCGTCTCGCTTGTCTGATTTCTGCATTTTTTGTGAAAATTCCAAGCGACGTATAGTAAGGCCAGCGAAAGCACATGACACTTTGTGCACCTGCTGGAATAACCTGAAGTGTCATATTTATTAGGTGTATTAAAATGCCAAGACGTCGCGTAGTTGCTGCCCGTGAAATCCTTCCGGATCCTAAGTTCAGCAGCCAAACAATCGCTAAATTCATGAACCACGTAATGCAAGATGGTAAAAAATCTATTGCTGAAAGTATCGTTTACGGTGCTTTAGACCGCGTTCAAGAAAAATCTAAAGTAGACCCAGTTGAATTTTTCGAGACTACTCTTGAAAAAGTTCGTCCTATGGTCGAAGTAAAAGCACGCCGTGTTGGTGGTGCTACATACCAAGTGCCTATGGAAGTACGCCCATCCCGTCGTACTGCCTTGGCTATGCGTTGGTTAGTAGATGCTGCTGCTAAGCGTTCTGAAAAAACTATGGCTTTACGTCTTGCTGGTGAGTTGCTTGATGCAGCTGAAGGTAAAGGCGCAGCGATCAAAAAACGTGAAGATGTGCATCGTATGGCTGAAGCCAACAAAGCCTTCTCTCATTACCGTTTCTAAGCGGATAAAACAGCCCCTATTCAGGAGGGTGACAAATCAGTTGTCACTGTTTTGTCATCGAATCGCTTTAAGTTGCTATGCAGCTTAAAGCGTCCTGTTTTAAACAACAAAATTTAGGAATGCTAGAAATCATGGCTCGTCAAACCCCAATTTCTCGTTATCGTAACATTGGTATCTCTGCGCACATTGATGCTGGTAAAACTACCACTTCAGAACGTATTTTGTTCTACACAGGTGAGAGTCACAAACTTGGTGAAACTCATGAAGGTTCTGCAACTACAGACTGGATGGAACAAGAGCAAGAACGTGGTATTACTATTACCTCAGCGGCAGTAACATGCTTCTGGAAAGGGATGGGTAACCAATTCGAACAGCACCGTATTAACGTAATTGATACCCCAGGACACGTAGACTTCACTATTGAAGTTGAACGTTCTATGCGTGTTCTTGACGGTGCATGCATGGTTTACTGTGCTGTAGGTGGTGTACAACCTCAGTCTGAAACTGTATGGCGTCAAGCAAATAAATATAAAGTTCCACGTATTGCATTCGTGAACAAAATGGACCGTACTGGTGCGAACTTCTTCCGTGCTGTTGAACAAGTTAAAACACGTCTTGGTGGTAATCCAGTGCCAATCGTTGTTCCAATCGGTGCAGAAGAAAACTTCCAGGGTGTTGTTGACCTAATCGAAATGAAAGCGATTATCTGGGACGAAGCGTCTCAAGGTATGAAGTTTGAATATGGCGAAATCCCTGCTGAATTAGTTGAACTAGCTAACGAATGGCGTACTAACATGGTTGAAGCTGCTGCGGAAGCATCAGAAGAACTCATGGACAAGTACCTTGAAGAAGGTGAGTTAACTAAAGAAGAAATCGTTTCAGGTTTACGTGCACGTACATTGTTGAATGAAATTCAACCAATGCTTTGTGGTTCAGCGTTCAAAAACAAAGGTGTTCAACGTATGTTGGATGCTGTAATTGAATTCTTACCTGCGCCGACTGACGTTGAAGCGATTAAAGGTATCCTTGACGACAAAGACGAAACTGAAGGTTCTCGTGAAGCGTCTGACGATGCTCCGTTCTCTGCGCTTGCGTTCAAAATCATGAACGACAAATTCGTAGGTAACTTAACATTCGTACGTGTTTACTCTGGTGTGCTTAAAGCAGGTAGCCCTTGCTATAACCCAGTTAAAATGAAGCGCGAACGTGTTGGCCGTATCGTACAGATGCACGCAAATGACCGTCACGATATTGAAGAAATTCGTGCGGGTGATATCGCAGCATGTGTAGGTCTTAAAGATACTACGACTGGTGATACATTATGTGATGAAAACAATGTAATTACACTAGAGCGTATGGAATTCCCAGAGCCAGTAATTGCGCTTGCGGTTGAGCCTAAAACTAAAGCTGACCAAGAAAAAATGTCTGTTGCTTTAGGTCGTTTGGCGAAAGAAGATCCATCATTCCGCGTACGTACTGACGAAGAATCTGGTCAAACAATTATTGCTGGTATGGGTGAGCTTCACCTTGACATTATTGTTGACCGTATGAAGCGTGAATTCAACGTTGAAGCGAACATTGGTAAACCAATGGTAGCTTACCGTGAAACGATCAAAAAATCAGTTGAACAAGAAGGTAAGTTCGTACGTCAAACTGGTGGTAAAGGTAAGTTTGGTCACGTATACGTACGTTTAGAACCACTTGCTGAAGATGCTGGCAAAGATTACGAGTTCGCTGAAGAAGTTGTAGGTGGTGTAGTACCTAAAGAATTCTTCGGTGCGGTTGACAAAGGTATCCAAGAACGTATGAAGAATGGTGTCCTAGCTGGTTATCCAGTTGTTGGCATCAAAGCGACATTGTTCGATGGTTCTTACCATGACGTCGACTCTGACGAATTATCGTTCAAAATGGCGGGTTCTTACGCATTCCGTGACGGTTTCATGAAAGCAGATCCTATCTTGCTTGAACCAATCATGAAAGTTGAAGTAGAAACTCCAGAAGACTACATGGGCGATATCATGGGTGACTTAAACCGTCGTCGTGGTCTTGTTCAAGGTATGGACGATTTACCTGGTGGTACTAAAGCTATCCGTGCAGAAGTTCCACTTTCTGAGATGTTTGGTTACGCAACACATATGCGTTCTATGTCTCAAGGTCGTGCGACTTATTCTATGGAATTCGCTAAATACGCTGAAACACCACGTAACGTGGCTGAAGGCATCATCGCTAAGTTCCAATCTGGCGGTAAAAAAGGTGACGACGAGTAATCTTTCGATTACTATAAGCCCAAACTAATTCATAGTTAAAAACCAAATGCTCATGCAGTATCCCTGCATGAGTAGTTTAAAAAGGAAGATCTCATGGCTAAGGCTAAGTTCGAACGTAATAAGCCACACGTTAACGTGGGTACAATTGGTCACGTCGACCACGGTAAAACTACTTTAACAGCTGCAATTGCAACTGTATGTGCAAAAAAATTCGGTGGTGAAGCGAAAGATTACGCTGCAATCGACTCTGCACCAGAAGAAAAAGCACGTGGTATTACAATTAATACTTCACACGTAGAATACGATTCTCCAATCCGTCACTACGCTCACGTAGACTGCCCAGGTCACGCCGATTATGTTAAAAACATGATTACTGGTGCTGCGCAAATGGATGGTGCGATCCTTGTATGTGCTGCGACTGATGGTCCAATGCCACAAACTCGTGAACACATCCTTCTTTCTCGTCAGGTAGGTGTACCTTACATCGTTGTATTCTTAAACAAATGCGACCTTGTTGACGACGAAGAACTTCTTGAATTAGTAGAAATGGAAGTTCGTGAACTTCTTTCTACTTATGACTTCCCAGGCGACGACACTCCAGTAATCCGTGGTTCTGCTCTTGCGGCGCTTAATGGTGAAGCTGGTCAATACGGCGAAGATGCTGTAGTTGCTCTTGTTGAAGCTCTTGACTCTTACATCCCAGAACCAGAACGTGCTATCGACCAAGCATTCCTTATGCCAATCGAAGACGTATTCTCAATTTCAGGTCGTGGTACAGTAGTAACTGGCCGTGTTGAAACTGGTATCGTGAAAGTAGGCGAAGAAGTTGAAATCGTTGGTATTAAAGATACAGTTAAAACAACTGTAACTGGCGTAGAAATGTTCCGTAAACTTCTTGACGAAGGTCGTGCGGGCGAGAACTGTGGTGTTCTTCTACGTGGTACTAAACGTGAAGACGTTCAACGTGGTCAAGTACTTGCTAAACCAGGTACAATCAAACCGCATACTAAATTCGACGCAGAAGTATACGTACTTTCTAAAGACGAAGGTGGCCGTCATACTCCATTCCTTAACGGTTACCGTCCACAGTTCTACTTCCGTACAACTGACGTAACTGGTGCGATCGCGCTTAAAGAAGGCGTTGAAATGGTTATGCCTGGTGACAACGTAGAAATGTCAGTAGAATTAATCCACCCAATCGCAATGGACGCTGGCTTACGCTTTGCGATCCGTGAAGGTGGCCGTACAGTTGGTGCTGGTGTAGTTTCTAAAGTAACTGCATAATCACTAAATGTGTGTAAAAAAGCGCCTCTTTGAGGCGCTTTTTTTATGCTTATTCAATGTGATAGGGGAAATTGTCTGACAATATTTTTTAAAGCTGTCCTTTAGTGATAATTCACTGTCCTTAACTGAAATAATTACGCTTCAATAAAACCGTAATATGAACTCAAGAAAACCAATAAAAAGTTTGAGTATTTAATAACTCAAAAAGGAGTTAGGCATGAACGCTAAAGTAAAGATTACTAATCGAGCAGGTGCAAGTTTCCCTGTACGTCGCATGAATTTTGAATTTGATGCAGTACCAGAGTATTGGATGAACGGCTCAGCTGGTTTGACACATTTTATGACCGCATTATCTGCTTTATTTCCAGCGGGTGAAATGTTCTTTATTGATAGTGTGCGTGCCGTACGTAAACACCCAGCGATCGCAAACAATGAAGCCTTACAAAAAGAAATTAGTGCTTTCATTGGTCAGGAAGCCATGCATACGCAAGAGCATGAAGGCTTCAATGCTTCTGCACAAAAATACGGTCATGATGTCGAAACGCTTGATAAGGCAACGGGTCGAGTTATCCAAGGCGTGCGCAAAGTCTTTGCACGTATTGGTAAACCTGTTGGTATTACTCAAGAAATGGTGGATCTAACCGCAACTACGGCACTTGAGCATTTCACTGCAACGATTGCTTCACAGTTATTGGTTAACCCACATATTCAAGTTTTAATGACAGATGAAACCATGAAAAATATGTGGTTGTGGCATGCGATTGAAGAAAATGAACATAAAGCCGTGGCTTATGATGTTTTTGAAGGTGTCTTTGGTCAGGGAATTAAGGCCTACGCACTCCGTACAGGTTCATTGATTGGCGCAATGGTGACTTTATTCTTCGTACAAAGCTACTTTGTTGCTCGTTTATTAAAAGAAGATAACAAGCTTAATTTTGAAGCATTAAAAGATATTTATACCTATGGTTATAGCCCTTCAAAAGGCATCATCACTGGTATGGGTAAAGAAATGCTGATGTATTTTAAACCTGGTTTTCACCCGAATGATTTAGATACTTCAGGTTTGTTAAAAACGTGGAAAGCTTATTTGGGTCTCTAATCACAGCGCTGTGGTGACTTTTTGAGAAGGGCGATGTAAATCGCTCTTTTTTTTATTCAACTTTAGAGACAAACTTTTTATAATGCGCATACCCTAGCTATAGAAAGATAAACGAAGATGATTCGTTTGATGCAAGACGCTGATGTACAGCAGGTTTACGATATCGAGCGCCGCGTACAAAGCCATCCTTGGACCATAAAACAATTTCAAGAATCGATTGCTGCCTATCAAAGTACGGTGATTGAGCGACAAGGAAAAGTTGTAGGTTTTTGCATTTTACAACCCGTTTTAGATGAAGCAAATTTATTGCTGATGGCGATCGATCCGGGCCAGCAAGGCAAAGGCTTAGGTTTTCAATTGCTCGATGAATCTATTGCTTTACTCAAAAATAACCCCATTCAAATCTTCTTAGAAGTACGAGAAGGTAATCAACCTGCGATCCGTTTATATGAAAAAGCGGATTTTCATCAAATCGATTTGCGAAAGAATTATTATCCAAATGCCGATGGAACACGAGAACATGCCATTATTATGGTGAAGGCTTGTAGTGATGATTTTGCAGCTTTATTTAAATAAAAGTGGTGAAGCGTAGTCAGATTTAAAGAAAGCATTCGTGAATAAACGGATGCTTTTTTATTGAATATCTTTTGTTGATCCCTTTTATTTAATAATAGGATTATTCCAACCAGAAGGCAGGGTGGTCATCAGGGAATCCCCCAGTTGGCTGATTTCTTCTTGGGTCAGTGGTCGGTTGAGTCGACGCCATTGTCCATCAAGCAGAAGTTCCAGTGGAATGTACTGAGATTTATAATTCATTTTTTGCGAATCGGGCACCCAATAGCCCAAGTAGACATATTGCAGTCCAAGCTTTTGTGCATGCTCGATTTGTTTCAGAATGGCAAAAGTACCTAATGAGCGACGGCTTTCATCAGGATCAAAAAAGGTATATACCGCTGAAATACCATCATCGAGTGGATCACAGGTAGATACACTGATCAGTTGCTCATCCAACCACAGCTCTAAAAAGAAACTGTCAGTGCAGCTATTGATTAAAAATTTTTCAAATTGATCTTGGCTGGGTGGGTACATATCACCATCAGCATGCCGTTCATTGATATAGCGTTCGTACAGGGCATAATGCTTTGCATCGGCATCTTGAGGGCGGCTAATTTTCACCGTTAAATCTTGATTCCGTTTCCACGCTTTTTTTTGCACGCTGTTCATTTGAAATTCAAGAACAGGCACACGTGAGGACAGACATTGGCGACAAAGATGACATTCAGGGCGATAGACAAAATCACCACTACGACGAAAACCCATGCGGGAAAGTTCAGATAACGTGACCACATCAATACGATGGACAGGGTCAAGAAAGACCATCCGGGCAGATTTATTTTCTAAGTAGCTACAATCATGCGGAGGCGTGATGTAGTACTGTAATTCGTTCAACAGGGACTTCGGTTGATAGGAATTCATCGTAATATCCCTCTTTTATTGTCATGCGCTGAGACTTGCCCATTGCGCTATTGTTTTACTTGAAAATACACTGTCCTGATACTTTTTCCAATCGATAGAGGGTTGTTTAACAACATCTTGTAACGAATTAAGGTATTGTTGGCGAGAAAGTGTACTCGCACCTAAGCTTAAGAGGTGATCGTTGACCAATTGGCAATCAATCCATGGCAACTGATTCTCTTGCCCGATGAGCATTAAGGTGTAAAACGCCATTTTAGAGACATCTGTTCGTGTACTAAACATAGACTCGCCAAAGCAGCCATGACCAATATTGACCCCATAGAGGCCACCTACAACAGTCTCGTTTTCCCAAACTTCAATGCTATAAGCATAGCCTGCGTCAAACAGCGCAGAATATCCCTGAATAATATCTTCTGAAATCCATGTTTCATTGGCATAACTACGCGGCAAAGAACATGAGCGAATCACAGTTTCAAACGCATGATTAATGGTGATCTTATAGCCTATTTTTTTCATGCTGCGTAATAACGATTTACTCGGATGATAGTCATGCGGTCGAATAATGCAGCGGGGTTCAGGACACCACCAACAAATTGGATCACCTTCACTGAACCATGGGAAAAGACCGTGACTATAGGCTTCAAACAGTGTGGAAGGGGAGAGGTCAGCACCGATGCAAATTAAGCCTTCACCTTCGGGATCGCATTCAACAGGATCGGGGAAAGTAAATTCAGAAGGAGGAAGTATCGGCATGCCAAGCTTCTTATTGAGGTATACGGATTTTTATCATACATAAAAAAGCCGACCATCAGGTCGGCTAATTTTTAAAAATGTTTAGCTAAGCAAATGACTTAAGCAAAAGATTATTCACCGAGTGCATCAAGGTATTTTTCAGCATCGAGTGCAGCCATACAGCCTGAACCTGCAGAAGTAATGGCTTGACGGTAAATGCTGTCGGCAATATCACCCGCAGCAAATACACCCGGAATAGATGTTTGTGTTGCATTACCCGCAGTTCCGCTTTGAACTTGGATGTAGCCATCACGTAGGTTTAATTGACCATCAAAAATACCGCTGTTTGGTTTGTGACCAATTGCCACAAACATACCAGTGACATCAACATTTTGAGTTGAATCATCTTGCGTAGATTTAATACGTACAGAAGTCACACCGGTGTTATCGCCAATGACTTCATCCACTTGGTGATTCCAGATGATGCTGATTTTACCTTCTTTTTCTTTAGCAAAAAGATGATCTTGCAGAATCTTCTCTGAACGTAAAGAGTCACGACGGTGTACTAAAGTGACATGCGATGCAATGTTAGAAAGATACAGCGCTTCTTCGACAGCAGTATTACCGCCACCGACAACCATAACTTTTTGGTTTTTGTAGAAGAAGCCGTCACATGTTGCACATGCACTCACGCCTTGACCCATAAATGCAGCTTCAGATTCGAGACCTAAATATTGTGCAGTTGCACCTGTACAAATAATCAATGCATCACAAGTGAACTCTTCCATATCGCCTTTAAGTACGAACGGACGAACATTGAGGTCAACTTCATTGATATGGTCATACACGATTTCTGTGCCAAAACGCTCAGCATGTGATTGCATTTGTTCCATTAGGGCAGGGCCAGTTAAGCCTTCTGCACCACCTGGCCAGTTGTCTACTTCTGTCGTTGTAGTCAATTGACCGCCTAATTGAATACCTGCGATGAGTGTCGGTTTCAGGTTCGCACGGGCAGCGTATACCGCAGCGCTATAACCTGCAGGACCAGAACCTAAAATAATTAGACGTGAGTGACGAGCGCTCATCCGTAGAATCCTTTTTTTATATGATAATTTGTGGAATTATACGTCAAAGTTTGAAACGATTGTGTGAGATTAAAGTCGATATTATTGATCATCGAAATCGTTTTGAGCTATATAGAAGAAAGTTAACAACTATACTTAAATTATCTTGCATCTTTTTTATTGAACAGGTGCATAATAACAGGTTTAGATTCAGCCCATTTTTGTTGTGGGTAATGACAAAAACATTCATGAAGAATTGGTTACAGGAACGTATATGACAGCGGTGTCGGGTGCATATGCACAGCGCTTAATAATGACTTTATTCCTTGTTTCATTTGGGATATATCTGTTCCTTGCAACAGTCACATATACGCCATTTGATCCGGGATGGATGCATTTATCCAGTGATACTCAGCAAGTTTCAAATGCCAGCGGCGTCGCAGGTGCATGGATCGCTGATTTACTCTATGGATTTTTAGGTTGGGCAAGTCTGCTGATACCTGTCTATTTATTTCTCGAAGCAATTCAAGTGTGGTGGCCACGTAGTTTTCTAAACCGTCCATTTCGCTATGCCGCTCAGTTCTTTATTTTACTGGCAACTTCAAGTTTACTTTTCCTGTTTTGGAATGTCCCTGAAGATACTTTAGAAAATGCATCGGGCGGGATCATTGGCTATGAACTGGGTCAAAGTCTTGAACAAATATTAACGGTCTATGGTGCAGCAATATTTCTTATTGCATTTTGGATCATGTTGTTCACTTTGGCCTTTGGCATCAAGTGGAATAAGACATGGGCAACCATGAAATCCACACCAGCTTATCTGCAAGATTTGTTCTATCGCAATGTGCCTGAAGGCGACACCGCATTTGACCGTACAGTACCAACGACTAAAAAAGATAGTGCTGCTGCGCATGCATCAAAAGTGGTTGCACCAGTAACACCAGCCGACGAACATCATGCGGTCGATGTCGATCCTGTGGTACGTGATCGCGTCGCTGAACGTTTATTTGATGATATTGCCGATAAAGAATGGGCAGACAAAGAATGGAACGCACAGCATTCATCTGCGGTAGATTTGGCAGAGACTGCTACGCCATCTGATGAAGATTTTGAACATACCTTGGCGAAAGTGCATCAGCTTGAACAAGATCAACAACGTGTTGTTGCAACAGGTGAAGTTTGGCGCGCATTACATTCCAATGATGACCAACGTCATAAACAAGATATTGATGCTTTACTCAAAGCTGCGGAAGAAGAGCAGCCTGCCAATCAAACTGAATATTTCAACAAAACAGCAGATGTGCATTCGACTTCTCCGACAGAAGCAGCGCCAGCGGCTAAAAAATCAGTTGATTGGGATGATGATGAAATCTTTGATGAGCTACTTGCGGCTGTTCCAAATAGTAAAACAGCGACGGATGTGCATAGCCCATTTAATACAGCTCAAAATGAAAGTCCAGCAACGCATTCAAATGAATTTGCTACAGGTGCTGCTGCCACAGTTGCAGGTTTAGGTGTAGCTGCTGCACAGATTACACCGCTGACCACACCGAAAAATATCAGTGCTGAAACTGAATTTAATGATCTCGATGATTTGCTGGTTGAAGAAGCAGAGCCAGCGATAGAACAGTCACAGCCAGTTCGTACAACCAGTAGTTATGCGCAATCTACGCCTTTGGTTCGTGCTGAAATTAATACGCAGCCACAGACTTTTGTATCTGATGATGAAAAAGCCTTAATCAGCTCGAATAAAGATGCTTTCCGTGAAGTGTGGCAAGAAACGGCGGGTAAACCTGAAGACATCGATTTAGATCTCGAAGATGATTTTGACTTTGATGCGCCTTTAACTGATGCTTCTGGTCGTCCAATGTCACGTGCGATGCAAGTGGCACAAAAACGCTTGGATTTACCGACTTTGCCGGGCTTGGAAATCTTAGATCCTGTAGATCCGAACAAGAAAGTCAATTTCACTGCAGAGCAATTGTCTCGCTTGTCTGAACTTTTAGAAATTAAACTGCAAGAGTTTAATGTCAAAGCCAAAGTTGTAGAGGCACAGCCGGGACCAGTCGTAACACGTTTTGAACTTGACTTGGCACCTGGTGTGAAAGCGTCTAAAGTCACCAATATTTCACGTGACTTGGCGCGTTCGATGTCTATGGCTTCTGTACGTGTGGTGGAAGTTATTCCGGGTAAACCGTATATCGGGATTGAAGTCCCAAATAGTTCACGTGAAATGGTTCGTCTTATTGAGCTGTTAGAAACGCCGGCATACCGTGATCCAAATGCCTTACTTAGTATGGCGATGGGTAAAGATATTTCGGGTAATCCTGTCTTGGCCGATTTGGCGAAAGCGCCGCATATGTTGGTGGCAGGTACTACAGGTTCTGGTAAGTCAGTCGCAGTCAATGCCATGTTGCTATCGATGTTGTTGAAATACACACCTGAGCAACTGCGACTCATCATGATTGACCCGAAACAGTTGGAACTTGCCAACTATAACGATATTCCACATTTATTAACGCCTGTTGTAACCGACATGAAAGATGCGGTGAGTGCATTGAACTGGTGTGTCAATGAAATGGAGCGTCGTTATAAGCTGATGTCCTTGATGAAAGTGCGTAAGCTGACTGACTTTAACCGTAAAATTGAAGAAGCAATGGCCAATGGTGAAGATCTGATTGATCCAACTTGGAAGCCAGATGACTCTGCAACCCAAAGTCGTGCGCCACGTTTACAGCCAATGCCGTTGATCGTAATTGTTGCCGACGAATTTGCTGACATGATCATGCAAGTGGGTAAAAAAGCCGAAGAAATGATTACCCGTCTTGCACAAAAATCACGTGCAGCAGGGATTCATTTGCTGTTGGCGACACAGCGTCCAACCGTAGATGTGGTGACGGGTTTGATCAAAGCCAATATTCCAACCCGTGCTGCGTTACGTGTCAACAGTAAACTGGATTCACGTACTATCTTAGATGCTGGTGGTGCGGAAGACTTACTGGGTCATGGTGATATGTTGTTCCTCGGACCGGGTAAAATTGAACCTGAACGAGTACATGGCGCGTTTATTTCAGACGATGAAGTGAACCGTATTTGTGATGCATGGCGAGAGCGCGGTGAACCGAATTATGTCGATGAGATCCTCACGCCTTATGATGAAGAGCCGACATCTCGCGGTTTTGAAGATGGTGATGGTGGATCAGACCGTGATGCGCTGTATGATCAATGTGTTAGTTTCGTTTTGGAAACACGTAAAGCATCGACTTCATCTTTACAGCGTAAATTCAGTCTCGGCTATAACCGTGCTGCACGGATTATTGATCAGATGGAAGAAAATGGCATCGTCAGTGGGATGGGGCCAAATGGTAAACGAGATATTTTGGTCTAAGTCCTAAAACAAAAAAC
Source organism: Acinetobacter sp. YH12069 (assembly GCF_013419675.1). Lineage (NCBI taxonomy): Bacteria > Pseudomonadati > Pseudomonadota > Gammaproteobacteria > Moraxellales > Moraxellaceae > Acinetobacter > Acinetobacter sp. YH12069. Next base: position 23,281 of record NZ_VOZS01000005.1, read on the forward strand.
CTGCTTCGGCAGGTTTTTTTATTTTTAGATTGTGAACTCTTCTTGGTAGAACATGGACTGGGCCAGTTCGATAAAGGCTTTGCAAGCCGGGCTCATGAGTTTTTGATTTTTTACGGCGAGTCCAATCTGCCGTTGGGTATTTGGAAAGAGTGGACGTTTAACCACATGTGGATGTAGCGCCAACAGCTCAGTAGGCATCACCATATCCGCAACAATAGCAATCCCTTCCTGTAAATTCACCATGTTTAAAATGGTTAGCAGTTGCGACATTTGATAGGTGATTTTAGGTTGTATGTGGTGTTGTTTAAGCAGTTTTTCCACATGGGACTGGCTGCCTGCGCGGGTCATAATAAAGGGGTAGTTTTGCAGGTCTTGGATATTTAAATGACTGTGTTTGGAAACTGAATAACTATCTGGAATCAAGGCAATGAAAATGTCTTGAATTAGGGGGAAAGTGAACAGCTGCGGCTTAGGGAGTACAGCAAAACCAACATCAATCTGACGTTCAGAAATCCAACGTGACACTTCTGCATCGGTACCTTCTTCGACATAGATTTCAATATGCGGATAGCGCTCCCGATACGCTTTGAGCAGCTCTGGAAGCAGATGAATCGAACTAGAAGAACCAAACGAACCAATTCTCAGCGTTCCTTGTTGAATACCATGTGCGGCATGCACTTCTTGCTGCATGATTTGTGCGGTATTGATGACTTCTTTAGCATGCAGTAATAACTGCTGACCAATATGAGTCAGGCTAATTTCGCCTTGTTCACGGCTAAATAAGCTGACATTCCAATGTTGTTCTAAACACTTTAGGGCATGAGAGACAGCTGACTGAGTAATTCCCAGCTGTCGAGCAGCGAGAGTAAAGCTTTGTTGTTCTGCGACTTTAATAAAGATTTCAAGCTGAGAAAATGTCATTGCCATGAGTAATTACTCATTTTGTTATGAGTCTAGATGAGGATTATATTGTGCTACATAAATGGTTAAAGATGAAATAGCTACTTTATTTCAAGGCGTACAGCATGAATATCGTCGTCGCATTGTTTCCCCTCGTTGCATTAATCGTGATGGGCTATGTGCTTAAATACACACAGTTTGTTCAGGATGAATTTTGGGCAAATTCAGAAAAACTCAATTACTATGTTTTATTTCCTGTGCTGCTTTTTTTGAATGTATCAGCCGTGCAATTGGATATGAACACCGTTTCACGAATGTTGACAGTACTGGTTGCGGGCACCTGTTTGATCAGCATTGTGTTGTGGGGGATCAAGCAGTTTATGCATATCCCTGTGCAGCGTTTTGGCGTGTATATCCAAAGTCATATCCGTTTTAATACCTATATTGGTTTATCCCTTATGGGCGCTTTATTTGGCTCCACAGGCATGCAGATGTTTGCCATGTTAATTGCCGTTGCAGTGCCCTTAGTCAATATTATTTCAGTATTGGCCTTTTCAAATTTAAGTGTGAAGCAATTGGGGCAGACCTGTCAGTCCATCGCAAAAAATCCCTTAATTTTAGGCTGTGTGGTAGGGGTGTTGTTTAATTTATCAGGCTTGAGTCTATTTAAAGGCTTACCTGAATTATTAAAAATATTGGCAGCCATGAGTTTACCGCTCGGACTACTTTCTGTTGGGGCAGCATTACAGTTTCAGCAAATGCGCGCCGATCTACGTCGTTTAAGTTTAAATACGATAGGGCGTCTCATGTTAATGCCATGTATTGCTTATCTATTGAGTACTTGGATGGGTCTGACTGATTTTAAGCGAATGATTTTAGTGGTCTTTTTTGCTTTGCCAACTGCATCATCGTCTTATATTTTGACACGCTATTATCAAGGTGATTCACAACTGATGGCGTCCATTATTAGTGTACAAACCATTGGTTTTGGCTTGATGTTTCCATTGCTCATGTTGATCGTGCATTAATCATGCTGAAATACAATAACACTGATTTTAAATCAGATAAAAAAGCCCGCATGATGCGGGCTTTTTTTTGTTACTCGAAATTAAGCAAATTTTGCCAATACTTCGAGGAAACCTGCGCTTTGACGTGGGTATTGAGCAATCACGTCATGAATACGCTGACCTTCAGGATTAGTTGCGTTCACATCACGGCCATCGGCAACGAATTGAGTCAAAAGACGCTCATAGTCATTTGGACGCATATGTTTGAAAGCATGGTAAAGCACGTGAAAGTCGCCATTCACTCCTTCAGGAGGAAGCTGAGTAAGGTAGGCAAATACACGCTCATCTGACCATTCTTCGTTGAACGTTGCTGGCTGAGATAATGCCATCGCAATCTCCTTGCTGGTTTAAAAATACAAAAAGGCAAAAATGAGTACGCAAGTAAAATGGTTTTATTCGTCATCTCTAAGTTAAGCGACTCATTTTATGGTTGGATCAAAAGTTATTTTTTATCCCGTTTACTCGAAGCAAAGCTTTTGATTTAACACAGGAATAAAACTAATCCAGCCCACTCGAAGCAAAGCTTCTCATCTTGCGGCTGGGTAAAGCAGCGCTTTACTGATCCAGCCTCACATTTTGCCTTGATTCAATTTACTTGGCTAATCAGAATTCAGATTAACGTTCTTCAGGCAAATTGATATTCATTTCAAGCATTTCAATATTCGCTTCAGAACGAACAGACATTTGAATATGTTGCTCATCTACACCACGAACATAGCGGTTTACTACTTGCATGATTTCTTTTTTCATCATGTCAATCTTATCTTGGCTGAGGCGTTTACCTAAACCATTTTCAGATGCCACGATGACTTTTAAACGGTCTTTTGCCGTTTGTGCGCTTGACGGTTTCTCGTCGCTGCTAAAAAGTTTGCTCCAAAATCCTGCCATGATTACGCTCCAAATAGACGTGCTAACCAACCCTTAGGTTTTACCGTAATATGACGGTAAGGGCGCTCTTCACCAAGGAAACGTGCAACAAGGTCATCATACGCTTGGCCAGCCGCTTCTTCTGTAAACAGAATCACTGGTTTACCTTCGTTTGATGCTTGTAGAACGCTTTTACATTCAGGAATAACACCTAAAGTCGGTACGCGTAAAATATCTTTTGAAATATCATCAATCGTCAACATCTCTTGTTTATCCGCACGTTCTGGATTGAAACGTGTAATACAGAGATGCTTACGGATACGACCTTCGTTTTGTTCTACTTTTTTGGTTTTGCTGTCGAGCATACCAATAATACGGTCAGAGTCACGTACCGAAGAAATTTCTGGGTTCGTCACAATGATCGCTTCATCAGCATGATACATTGCTAAAATTGCACCACGTTCGATACCCGCAGGTGAGTCACAAATAATGTAATCAAACTCTTGAGAAAGTTCGTCCATCACACGTGCTACACCTTCATCTGTTAACGCGTCTTTATCACGCGTTTGAGATGCAGGTAGAATGTAGAGATTTTCAATATCTTTATCGCGAATAAGCGCTTGTTGTAATCGAGCTTCGTTATTCAATACGTTTACAAAGTCATATACAACGCGGCGTTCACAGCCCATGATCAAGTCTAGGTTACGTAAACCCACATCAAAGTCGATCACAACAGTTTTGTGGCCGCGAAGGGCTAAACCTGTTGCAAAAGATGCGCTTGTAGTTGTTTTACCTACGCCACCTTTACCTGATGTTACGACAACAATTTTCGCCACCGAATCCACTCCTGTTATGGTTTAAATCCCCTTTTTTAATTAGGGGTTTGGTGATTATTTATACATTAAAATTGCAAAGCTTCAAATACTAGCTCTTGCTGGTCATTCAAATAAATATGTACTGGCTGTTTGACCACATGAGGTGGAATGTCATCAGCGACACAGTAAGTCCCTGCAATTGAAACCAATTCAGCTTCTAATGAATGGCAGAAAATACGTGCAGCCGTGTTCCCACCAGCTCCGGCAATGACTCTACCACGAGCACTACCATAAATATGTATATTTCCTGAAGCAATTACTTCTGAACCGCTATTAATACCAGCATTAATAATGATATCGCCATGGTCTTGGACTAAACATTGACCTGTACGTAAGATTTCATTGTGATACGACGTAGCATGACGAATGGTCGGTACTTCGACTGCAGCAATTTTATCTTCGGTTTTTTCTTCTGCAGGTGCGGGTTCTTCAACCACTTGTTCGCGTGTCGGTTTAACTTGTTGTAGTTTGCGATCCGCAGGAACTACGGGAAATTGGATAGCACGTGCTTGGTCCGATAGCGGACCTTCAGTGACACCAATCGGTTGAATTTCAATACTAATAAGTAGTTGAATCAGTGCAATTAGTTCTTGATCAACCGTACTTTCAATCACGGCTAATGTTCCGGGTGGAAAAGCCTTTTGGAACATTGGAGTAAGTTGCTGGCGGATCGCATCATGATCATTGGTATCGAGGTGAATGCGAATCGCATTGACCATTTTGCCTTTTATCCGTATATCAGCCATATTGAATCCTTGAGACTTCTAACTATTACTTTTGTGCCGAAGTAGTTATGTTGTAAATAGAGCAAATCCTAGAACAATTTTCATGAATACTCTAGCGGAGTTCGCAATTATTTTTGACTGAGTGTTTATTCTGTAGCTTGGTCCTGTTCCTGCATAATCTGCTGCCACTGTTTTACTTTCACTTGCTTACGAATGGCTTCTAGACTTTCAAAAACCGCAGAGCGAACCAACTCATCCAGCTGGGCATTATTTTCGATTTCAATACGGCTAACACGCTGTGAAATGTCTAAATATAGATTGGGTTTCTGAGCCGTCGATGTATTGGGATAAGCCAATGGGGAAATTAAACCTTGGGTAATATTTTCACCTAAGCGTTGTCCGATACTTTGAATCTGCTGTTCAATACGGCTGCCAACGATTGGCACTAAGCGCAATAGCTGCGTGAGCTCGGGGGTATCTTCAATGGCCTGACTGACGATTTGTCCGACATTTTTGGCGATCAATTCACGTTCAGTACGTAGCTCTTTGCTTAAATTTTCTTGCAAAATCTCAGCTAAAACTTGGGTGAACATCTCACGGTGATGCTGCACAAGATTACTAATTAGGTCTTTATGGGTTGTACTGGTATTGAGCTCATGCTTAACACCATCTAACACGGTAAGTACCACACGATCAGACAGTTCTTCCATCACCACACGATAATAAAACAAAGCTTTCTTTTGCCATGCCGATGGCACAATCTGATAACCCATTTCATAAAGTCGATAGGCAATCACGCCCGCGCGAAATAAACGCAGGAAACGTAAATGCGGCACAATGGCTAAAATTTCGTACCAATGTATAAACGGGAAGAAGAACCAGCGCTGATGGTGCTTGTTGATAATAGCAATCGCCCAGCGCACCAACAATTCTACAATCAAAAAGATAATAAACCACGCTTCGGTGGTAATCACCCATGGATGCAAATGTTCACGGTAAAAACTCAGCACATCGGGCAGGTGGATACTGTTAAAGAACCAACTGCCAAGATTGCTCATGAGGAAAAAGTTCATGCACAGGCAGAACAAGTTAAAAACAATAATAAACACCATGAATATGTCATAAATCAAAAACAGTTTGAATGACCAACTGTTTGGATTGACATGATGATATTTAGATTTCTTGTTTTGCGGCATGCTGTTCTGCGACATAAAAACTTCTTCTTAATTATTCAGTAACTGAGTATTTAGCTTTCATACGAGTAATGAGTTGGTCTTTCTCCGTCCACAGCTCATCTACCCAATGCTGAAATTTTTCACGGAATTCTGCATCATCTTCATAGTTGCCGCCATGCATCCACGTTGGAATTTCAATTTTACGTAAATCCACGGCGATACGTGGAACTTCACCGAGCCAAAATTCACCATAACCTGGTGCGCCATTTGGATAGACGATGGTCATATCTACGAGGGCATCGACTTGATCCCCTAAAATATTGAGTGCCAGTGCCAAACCACCTGCTTTTGGTTTAAGAAGATTTTGATACGGCGATTGCTGCTGTGCATGTTTTTCAGGGGTAAAGCGAGTGCCTTCCAAATAGTTCAGCAGGGTAAAAGGCTGGCTCAATAACTGTTCACAAGATTTACGCGCTTCTTCCATATCTCGATATTTAAGTTCAGGATTTTTCGCGATTTGTTCTTTGCTATGACGTTTCATCATTGGGAAGCCTAAAATTTTAAAAGCTTGTCCCACAAATGGAATGAAAATGAGCTCCCATTTGGTAAAGAAACGCGTCAGAGGCATACGGGTTAAACCAAAATATTGGTTGACTGTCGTATCGACCCAACTTTGATGATTACAGGTCATGAGATAGCGACCCTGCAAATTTAAGTCGAGGCCTTCATCGATGGTAATGTCCCATTCGGTATTAGGCAGAACATGGTCAATCAGCCAGTTATTGACGGTGAGCCAACTGTTGGTGATTTTAATGTTGGTTTCATCGACCTTTTTTGATTTTTTAAAGAGTTTGGTCAGACCAAGGGCTAAAACAGGAGGACCATGGAAAAAAGTACTGCCTGTCATAATAGAACCGACGGTAAGTCCTTTGCTAATTTTTTTTAGTGTCGGTTGCTTATTTGTTTGAGATGACATATAAAAAGTCCTAGCGGAAATTGTCCAAATAATGATTGATTCTAATAAATATAGTTCGAGTTGATTAAATAAAAAAGGGCATCTGCAGAACTGTGAAGAAATTGTGATGGAATTAACAAATAAATCTCGTATTCATATTACAAATTGTAACTAAACGTTTTATTATTAACAAAAAATCAATGGTTCAGCCATTTGTTTTACTTCATCATTTCAACCATACAACAAAACACAAAGAAGGAGGCATGCAATGCGTGCACTAGTAATTTCGGCAGTAGTTGGGGCAATGGCACTTACTGGTTGTCAAAACATGGAATATGACAAAGCAGCAATCGGTACTGGTCTAGGTGCTCTTTTAGGCGCTGGTATTGCTTATTCTAATGCTGATAAAGACAAAATGGGTCAAGCAGCAGCAATTGGTGCTGTAGTTGGCGCGGGTGCTGGTCTTCTTCTTGATAAGAAAGAACAACGTCTTAAACAAGAATTGGCTGGTACTGGTGTTGACGTAGGTCGTAATCCAGATGGTTCGATCAACCTTGTTATGCCATCAGTAACTTTCGCAACTAACTCTTCAACTATTCAATCTCAGTTCCAATCTGCGTTGAATGACGTTGCTAAAGTATTGCGTGAAGACGGTACTGCAAACAAACTTGCAATCGTTGTACACGGTCACACAGATAACACAGGTTCTGATGCGATCAACAACCCACTTTCTCAAAACCGTGCAAACTCAGTGAAAAACTACCTAGCGTCTCAAGGTATTTCTTCAACTCGTATTACTGCACGTGGTTACGGTTCAACTTCTCCAGTAGCGGATAACTCAACTGCTGCAGGTCGTGAACAAAACCGTCGCGTAGAAATCTCAGTTTACGAAACTAAATAAGTTTTAGTTCGAAACGAAAGGCCACCCTCGGGTGGCTTTTTTTATGGCATTTTTAATGACCGATAAAATACATTTTGCATTAGGCAAGATCGTTTCAGATGACTATAATCATCCTCGAATTAATAAGAGGAAAGACTATGTCACTGGCAAGTCAGTTGAACGACAAGCAACTTGAAGCAATGAAATACACTCAAGGACCCTTGTTAGTACTTGCAGGGGCAGGTTCAGGCAAAACATCGGTGATTACCCGTAAAATTGCCTATCTGGTGAAGCATTGTGGTATTCCTGCGCACCGTATCACCGCGATGACCTTTACCAACAAAGCTGCGCGTGAAATGAAAGAGCGTGTGACGAAGCTGATGAGCCGTGAAGAGGCAAAAGGGCTGTCGGTTTCTACATTCCATAACTTCGGGCTAAACATGCTCCGTTTGGAATTAAAAAATACGCCGTTAAAAAATAACTTTTCAATTTTAGATGCAGATGACTGCAAACGCATTTTGATGGACTTAATGCATCGCGACAATTTATCCGGTGCAGAAAGTAAAGAGCTGATTGCCAAAGCCATGAAAATGATTTCAGATTGGAAAAACGATCTGATTCCACCTGAGCAAGCGCATACCACCTGTGAAACAGCAGAAGACGTTCAGTTTGCACATCTGTATCAACTGTATGAGCGTAATTTACGTGCCTACAATGCTGTGGATTTTGATGATTTGATTGTCATGCCGACGCGCTTATTACAAGAAAATGCAGAAGTGCGTGATCGTTGGCAGAATCGAATCCGCTATTTATTGGTCGACGAATATCAAGATACCAACACCGCGCAATATATTTTGGTGAAATTACTCGTGGGTGTTATGGGACAGTTCACCGCGGTAGGTGATGATGACCAATCGATTTATGCATGGCGTGGTGCTAAGCCTGAGAATATGGCTTTATTGAAGGAAGATTTCCGTAATCTGAAAGTGATTAAGCTTGAGCAAAACTATCGCTCGACCAGTCGGATCTTAAAAGCTGCCAATACAGTTATTGGCAATAACCCACATATTTTCGATAAAAAGCTTTGGTCAGATAAAGGCCATGGTGAAGTGATCCGCGTGATTACTTGTCGTAATGACGATGATGAATCAGAACGCGTCGTAAAAGACTTGATTACGCACAAGCTGATGAACGGTAAAAATTGGAAAGACTACGCCATTTTATACCGTGGTAATTTCCAAGCGCGTGCTCTAGAGACACAGCTACGCCAAATGCAGATCCCGTATAAATTATCGGGTGGTCAGTCTTTCTTCGCTCGTGCTGAAATTAAGGACTTGATGAGCTACTTACGTTTGATCATCAACCCTGAAGATGACAGTGCATTTTTACGAATTATCAATACGCCAAAACGTGCGATTGGTCCGGTGACTTTGGAAAAGCTTGGCTTATTTGCGCAGGAAAGTAATTTGTCTTTGCTCAGTGCAGCAGGTGACCAGCGCTTAAGCATGGCGATTCCGAAAAAAGCCACAACCCAATTGGCCGAATTTGCGGACTTTATTTCGACCTTTACTCGTGAATTAGTAGAAGATGATGAACCTGTTCCGATCATTCGTCGCATGATGATTGAAGCAGGTTATATCGACTATGTTAAAGAATCTGCAGCTACACCTGCGCAGGAAAAAACCAAACTGGATAATATTGAAGTGCTATATAGCAGTATTCAAAGTTTGATAAACCGCGCTGAAGATGTAGATGAAAAGAACATTGAAAGTGTGATTCGTAAAATGGTGCTGCTCGATATGTTAGAACAGCAACAAGAAGAAGAAGACACCGATAAAGTCAATTTGTTAACACTTCATGCGTCGAAAGGTCTGGAATTTCCATTCGTTTATTTGATTGGTCTGGAAGAAGAAATTCTACCGCATAAAAACTCCATTGCTGCCGACACGGTTGAGGAAGAACGTCGACTGATGTATGTGGGGATTACTCGTGCACGTCAAGGTTTAACCATGACTCTTGCAGAGCAGCGTAAAGCCGGTGGTCAAATGCGACAAATGACACCAAGCCGTTTCTTGGACGAACTGCCACAAGATGAATTGGAGTGGTTAGGGCGCAAGAAAAAGCTGGCAGGGGATATCGATCCTAAACAGCAAGCACAGCATTATTTAGAAAATTTACGCGCGCTGATTAAGCGTTAAAGCTTAATGCGTAGAATATTTTATTTATTTTTTGAAATTCGTTTTATTGAAACAGGAATGAACCATGAAAGTTCAAGTTAAAGTTCTCGACACACGTTTAGGTACGGAATGGCCAATGCCAACTTATGCCACAGCAGGTTCGGCAGGTCTTGATCTCCGTGCATGTGTAGAAGAAACCACCGTAATTGAACCGGGTCAAACTGTTCTGGTAAAAACAGGCCTATCGATTTATATCGAAGACACTAACTTTGCAGGTTTAATTTTGCCGCGTTCAGGCTTAGGTCATAAACACGGAATCGTGTTGGGTAACTTGGTCGGTTTGATTGATTCAGACTACCAAGGTGAATTGATGGTATCTGTTTGGAACCGTAGCCAAACTACATTTAGCCTAGAGCCGGGTGAGCGTTTAGCACAATATGTTTTAGTGCCAGTTGTACAAGCTCAGTTTGATATTGTAGATGAGTTTGAAGCCACTGAACGTGGTGCAGGCGGTTTTGGTCATACAGGTAAAAACTAATCAGCGCGAGACTTTTGATCCAGTGTGTTGACAAGTAAAATGCCTATAATCAAGTAGCGAATAAAAAACCATCCTCGTGATGGTTTTTTATTTAAATTTTAAATTTATTCATAATATCTAGATTTTTATCGTGAAAGATTATGGTGCCTACCAGAGAGTGTTGAATTCTGATGAACTTAATACGTTTATACTTTTGAATGACATGAATATCTGAATCAATGATGAGTGATTTTATTTTGATCAATTTACTATATGTGTACAGAGTGGATTTTGAATATAAAAATCTTGGAAAAGTAAAAATTTAATTAGATAAAAGAAAATAAGCAAGTTAATTAAATGTAACTCAAAGATTTATTTATGAAAATAATCTTGAAAACAAGAAGTAATGTTAGATTGTTGTCAGATTTTTGGTCAGTGCTTAAATATTATTAATTGATTATTAACTAAAATTGTTATAAAAAAGCTACACTTTTTTTCAGGATTTTATCCTTTAATTAAAAGCTTAAATTCTCAATAGAATTTAAGATTTTTTAATTAATAAAGATGTAATTAGAAGAACATAGTATGGGTTCACTGTTTAGTCACTTTCCGCAACATATTTTTCGTGCATATGACATTCGCGGGAAAATATCGCTCTTAAATGCTGATTTAGTTCAGTCAATTGCTTGTGGCTTAGTCAAACAATATTTAGATGCAGGGCAAAAGAGACTTGCCATTGGCTATGATGCGCGTTTAACCAGTCCAACCTATGCAAAAATAATTCAAAAAGTCTACCATGAGGCTGGCCTTGAAGCGGAAATTATTGGCTGCTGCTCAAGCCCGATGTTGTATTTTATTGCGGGACAATTTCAAGGCAATGGCATTATGGTGACGGCGAGTCATAATCCAAAATCAGATAATGGTATCAAGTGGATTATCAAAGGTGAGCCACCTTGTCCAGAGATGATTCAACACGTTGCAGTCGAAGCACGAAATTGTTTTACATCGGAACGTGTGCATTTGATGACTGAAATTGAGCCACACGAAATCAAGCCTGAATATTGTTTGGCCTATCAGAAATTTATTTTAGATGACATTCATTTACAGCAACCACTTAAAGTTGTGATCGATGGCATGCATGGTTCAGCTGGGCATTGTGCAGCCTTATCATTAAATAAATTAGGCTGTGAAGTTTTGGCATTACGTTGCCAAGCTGATGGACATTTCCCTGATCATGCTCCAGATCCATCACAGCTCAAACATTTAACCCATCTCCGCCAAGCCATACAGTTGCAAAAGGCCGATATTGGTATTGCGTTAGATGGTGATGGTGATCGTTTAGTACTGATTGATGAAACTGGCAAAGTGGTTTCTGCAGATCGATTATTATGTTTATTTGCTGAAATTTGTTTGACTCAAAAACCACATGCAGAAGTGGTATTTGATGTGAAATGTTCAACAATGATTCGGGATACCGTGTCTGATCTAGATGCGCAGCCTGTCATGATTCGAACGGGCAGTAGTTTCTTGCGAAAATATATTTCCCAATCTAAAGGCAAAGCGGTTTTTGGTGGTGAATACGCAGGGCATTATGTTTTTAATGATGGTCGTGGTGGTGGCTATGACGATGGTCTATATGCTGCTTTAAGGGTCTTAGAATATATTCAAGCTCAGGGACTGACATTGTCACAAGCTTTGGCGAAATATCCAGAGCGCTTTAGTACCGAAGATTTATATGTCAGTACGCATCAGCATGATCCAGCGGAAGTTTTAAAGCAGGTTGAAGCTAATTCTGCGCGAATTCCGGCACAAATCAGTAAAATTGATGGAATACGCCTTGATTTTGATGATGGATTTGGCATCATTCGAGCATCGAATACAGGTGAGTATTTCACTTTACGCTTTGATGCCAACTCATCAGCACGCTTAAAAGAAATACGAGATCTGTTTGTTTCCATGTTAGTTGAGCACTATCCAGACATTGCTCATGACATTCCAGATGCTCAATAAGGAGAGGCAAATGCCACATCAACATACTGGCATCGACAAAGCACAAATCCTGACGGAAGCTTTGCCGTATATTCAACGTTTTGCGGGTAAGACGCTGGTAGTGAAGTATGGTGGTAATGCCATGACCGATCCTGAGCTTGAGAGCTCATTTGCACGTGATATCGTACTGCTGAAAACGGTTGGTTTAAATCCGATTGTGGTACATGGCGGTGGTCCACAAGTGGATTCATTCCTCAAACAATTAGGCCGTGAGTCTGATCGTATCGACGGTATGCGCGTGACTGATCCTGCAACGATGGAAGTTGTCGAGATGGTCTTGGGCGGCAGCGTGAACAAATCGATTGTGAACTTAATCAATAAACACGGTGGCCGTGCGATTGGTTTAACCGGTAAAGATGGTAATTTGATCCGTGCGCAAAAATTATTGATGGAAAAAACTGCCGAAGATGGTTCAGTAAAACAGATTGATTTAGGTCTAGTTGGCGAAGTGGTTGGTGTGAAAACTGACGTACTTGAAATGTTTACCCAAAGCGATTTTATTCCTGTGATTGCACCATTAGGTGTAGACGAAGACGGCAACACCTATAACATCAATGCTGACTTGGTTGCAGGTAAAGTGGCTGAAGCATTGGGTGCGGAAAAGCTAATTCTTTTGACCAATATCACGGGTGTTTTAGACGAAAATAAAAATCTGCTGACTGGGTTAACAACCCAAGAAGTCGATCGTTTGATTGAAACTGGCGTGATTTACGGCGGCATGATTCCGAAAGTTGGCTGTGCATTAGATGCAGTCAAAGGTGGCGTAATCAGCGCACATATTGTTGATGGTCGTGTACCTCATGCAACATTACTTGAAATCTTTACGGATCATGGTGTGGGTACATTAATCACCAATCGAACCAATGTGAAAAAAGCTTAAGATACTTAGCATTTTTTGATATAAAAAAGCCTCTTTTGAGGCTTTTTTATTATTTATCAGTTGGCTAAGTAACTTTTGAAAAGATCAAATAATGTATTTGCCCTGTTGGATTATAAAAACTCTTATAATGGCGCCTATTTTAGATTTACAACAACTAAAACTGTCATGCACAATAGAGAAATCATAGATTTACTGCTGAAATGATCAATATGTGCCAGCTGCTCGGAATGAATTGTGCGACTCCCACCGATATTACTTTTTCGTTTCGGGGATTTTCGCAGCGAGCAGGAATTACCTCAGATCATTGTGATGGCTTTGGTATCGCTTTTTTTGAAGATAAAGCATGTCGTTTATTTGTCGACAATCAATCTGCTGTAGAGTCTCCGATTGCTGAGCTGATCCGAAACTACCCGATTAAATCTCGCAATGTGATTGCACACATTCGTAAAGCGACACAAGGCAAAATTAATCTTGAAAACTCACATCCATTTAGTCGTGAATTGTGGGGCAGACAGTGGATTTTTGCGCATAATGGCGACCTGTATGGCTTTCAGCCCGAGCTCACGGGGCGCTTCACTCCCGTCGGCAATACCGACAGTGAATTGGCCTTTTGCTATTTGCTTGAGCAAATGGTGAAACGTTTTGGTTATACCGAACCAACACTCGATCAGGTGTTTGAACTGTTATTAGAAATCTCTCCTAAAATTGCAGAACATGGCACCTTTAATTTTTGTTTGTCGAATGGGCAGGCGCTATTTAGTTATGCGATTACCAAGCTGCATTGGCTGGTTCGAGAGTTTCCATTTCAGCCTGCACAGTTGATTGATATTGATGTTGAAGTCGATTTTAGTGAAGTCACTACGCCTGAAGACCGTGTTGCCGTGATTACCACTGAACCCCTAACGCAAAACGAAGTTTGGACAGCATTTGAGCCGGGTGAAATGATTTTATTTCAACATGGTCGTCCAATTCGTGCTGCAAAGACGGTTGTTGAACGTTTAGAACGTGAGCGGCTGGACCCATCTTTAAAACGTGTCACACGTGCAGATCAGTATTAATTTTGAATGAAAGATATTCATTATAAAAATGAATATCTTACACTTTATTGAATTAAGGGTGTTTTCTAAGATATTGAATTGATTAAAAAATATCTTAGCTTTATACTCGGGATTAAATAAATTAACATAATAAAAACAATTGATTACAATATAAATGGCAGTATTTCAATTAAAACCAACCTTTTTACTTCATTTTTATTTAAGTTCTTTAATTATATGATGAAATTTACGTGATAAGTCCTTCATATTTATAGGTGGTCGTAATGAAAATGAAATGGGTTCCAGAATACAATACTGGTATCGATGTGATTGACGATCAACACAAACGGATTCTTGACTACATCAATGAAATTGATGGCATTGACGCAAATACAGATCGTGATCGTGTAAAACAAATTCTGGAAAACATTATTGATTACACGCAATCACATTTTACCTTCGAAGAATCTTTACAAGAAGAAGCGGGTTATAAATATCGTGTGCCACATAAACGCGTACATGATTTATTTATTAAAAAAATTGAATCTTACCGTGACCGTTTTGAAATGGGGCATGCGATTGAAAATGAATTACATGAAGTGCTTTCAAAATGGCTGATTAACCATATTCAGCACGATGATGCTGATTATGTCGGTGCGGTTAAAGAAAATATGATGGGTATCATCAAAGAAAAAGAAAAGAAAAAAGGCAAAAATTGGTTTGCACGTTTCTTTTCATAACCTCAAAAAATGAAATAAAAACAATTAAATTCTAATAATATCATTTGCGCAGCAAATCACCTTTAAGGTGATTTGCTTTTTGTTTTTGATTTTCAAGGCACAGCAAGGCAAAATAGCGCTAGAATTTTCAAAGGAATTTGTCATGCAGGACAATGCGATGTCGAAATGGTTATCGCCACTGATGGCGTTCTGTTTATCTTTTATCATTATTGCAACTTTAGCACCGGTAACAGGTATTCAAATTGAACGTCAGCTAGATTTCTGGCTGTTGTGGCTAGGTACAATGCTTATTTTAGCTTTACCGCTATGTTATTTGGAAATTGCTTTAGCAAAACGTTCAAAAATTACAGCAGTTCAAGCACTGTCTTCGCTAACACGTGATGCGGATGCTTCACCCAAATGGCGTATAGTCGGTTGGCTTGCCGTAGTATTTATTCCATTTTTAGCAGGTGCCATGCTTTCAGCCGCGTCGCAATATGTGGCAATTTTTACAGCTAATGGCTTTGCCTATAGCATTATTTTGGCTGTCCTTGCGGTCATTGCATTTGCATTGTCGTTTGTACCACGCCAATTTTTAGTGATTTTGACCGCTATTGGTGTGATTGCTGCAGTAGTTTTAGCGAATGTTATGGGAACGGCATTGCCAGAATGGAAAATGACTACACTCGAATTTAGTGAGTGGGGCAATGCAACTGTTTTGGCGCTCGTAGCAAGTGGTTTGGGGATGGGCTTGTATTGGCAGTCAAGTTTGCCAGCCGTGAAGCAACAAGAGATTGCAAGCAAAACGGTATTTCCAATTTGGATCGCTCAACTCTTGGCAGTGATTGCTTTTGCTTTTTTCGCAGCAAAAACACAAGTACCTGCTTTAGCATTGGTTGTGGGTTTGGTTGCTGCTTCAGCATTGCTGATTCAAATGGCACGTGAACAATTACAACAACGCCAATTGGCCGTAATGGTGCAATGGGCGATTTTATTGGTCGCGGTTTTTGTATGGGCACTGAGCACTGTTGTTCCAGTATTTAATATTGCCTTGTTGATTTGGGGCTTAATTATTTGTCTGATTTATGCGATTTTCGCAGGTTGGATTATGAAGATTAGTCATCTACGTAAGTCAATGAACTTCAGTCATGAAGCTTTCTATAATATTTGGCGTATTGCCGTACGAATCGTCTTACCCTTGTCGATAGTATTGGCATTAGTAGCTGTAGTTGGGCAGTTATTCTAATGACCGCTCAGTTACAAGTGTGGGTGGCTTATGCAGGCGTTGAACAGCAGATATTAATTCCGCTGAGCTTTAACCCCGGTATGACTGCTGAAGATGCCATTATGCAAAGTGGTATTCGACAGCAAGTTGAATTACCCGAAGAGTTAACACTAGGAATCTTCGGGGCGCGTGTAAGCGATTCATCTCAGTTACTTGAAGCAGGTGATCGTGTCGAAATCTATCGTGCATTAACCATTAATCCGAAAGATATTCGTCGTAATCGCGCCAAGAAAAATCCCGTTGGTCGTTATTGTCGAGGCAATCGTTTCAAACAATTGTACTTATAAAAAAAACCCCTAAATTTAGGGGTTTATTTTTATCTGAAAGCGACTATAGTGGTGGCGCAGTTAAAATCGCTTCTTTAGAACCTGGTAAGCCCGGTTGAGACTCTGGAATGGTTTCTAAGCCTTCAATTTTTTGAACGATACCGTTTTGGTCAAAGAAGATTTTTAAGTGTTGACCATGTGCAGCAGGAATCTTGGCTTTTTTAGCATATGTTCCTGGGGTATACTTATAAATGTAGTCCCAACGTAACGGATTCATTGGATCGGCAACAGTTGGACTACCTAGCAAAAAGCGAACTTGTTGGTGGCTCATTCCCACTTGAATTTTAGCCGCTTGTGCTTGAGTTAAAGGTGTACCTTGTGGAA
Source organism: Acinetobacter sp. YH12069 (assembly GCF_013419675.1). Lineage (NCBI taxonomy): Bacteria > Pseudomonadati > Pseudomonadota > Gammaproteobacteria > Moraxellales > Moraxellaceae > Acinetobacter > Acinetobacter sp. YH12069. The sequence continues at coordinate 40,039 of NZ_VOZS01000005.1, forward strand.
TATCAACTTTATAAACGCCCAAGGTTGAACAGCCTACGAGCAATGAAGTGACGAATAACGTCAGCATGATTTTTTGCATTTTGCTAAACTATCCCAAATTAATTATGATGCATTTGATCCAAGGATAGATCATACTGCATCTAAACTTTGTTGCATATTCCAACTTTAATTTTGTTGAGAGACCTTTTTTCATGCCTATTTCAAATCAAGATTTACGTAAAGCTGGACTTAAAGTTACACTTCCACGAATTAAAATATTGGAATTGCTTGAAAATTCAAGACAACATCACTTAAGCGCAGAAGATATTTATAAGACTTTACTTGAACAGGGTGAAGATGTGGGTTTAGCAACTGTGTATCGCGTGTTAACACAGTTTGAAGCTGCAGGTATTATTCAACGCCATCATTTTGAAAACAATCATTCTGTTTTTGAGATTATGCAAGAAGATCACCATGACCATATTGTGTGTCAAAACTGCAATAAAGTGGTGGAATTTACTAATGATGTGATTGAGCATGAGCAACATCAAGTGGCAGAAAAATTTGGTTTCCAACTTACAGGTCACTCATTAAATCTTTATGGCTATTGTGATGCGCCTGAATGCCAAGAAGCATATCGTAAAAAATAATCCGATGCGGATGAGAATGAATAAAAAACAGACTTCATGTGAAGTCTGTTTTTTATTTCCGAAAGCGTTTAAGCAAAATTAATGTTGACCATCAAAGGTAATATTTGAATTTGCACGCAGTAAATGCTCACCGCCTTCTTCAGACAATTTAATTTGTAGACGCAGGTCGTTCGGTGAGTCGGCATGTTTGAGCGCATCTTTGTAGCTAATTTGCTTGGCTTTATAAAGGTCATATAAGGCTTGGTCAAAGGTTTGCATACCTAGTTCACGAGAACGCTTCATCAGGTCTTTAATTTCATGCACTTCACCCTTACGGATTAAGTCTGAAATTAAAGGTGAGTTGATCAAAATCTCAATGGCAGCACGACGTGAATTACCATCAATGGTTGGAATCAACTGCTGCGCAACCATTGCTTTTAAGTTCAAAGACAAGTCCATGAATAGCTGACTATGACGATCTGCTTCAAAGAAGTGAATGATACGATCGATGGCCTGGTTGGCGTTGTTGGCATGCAGTGTTGCAAAAACCAAGTGACCGGTTTCAGCAAAGGCAATCGCATAGTCCATGGTTTCTCGTGAACGAATCTCACCAATCAGAATCACGTCAGGTGCCTGACGTAGCGTATTCTTTAAGGCAACTTCGAAAGAGTCGGTATCAATACCCACTTCACGTTGGGTAATGATACAGCCTCGGTGTTGGTGTACAAATTCAATCGGGTCTTCAATCGTAATGATATGACCTTTGCTATTTTCATTACGATAGCCAATCAAAGATGCCAAAGAGGTTGATTTACCTGTACCCGTTGCACCTACGAAAATGATAATTCCACGCTTGGTCATCGCTAATTCTTTTAAAATCGGCGGTAATTTCAACTCATCCATCGTTGGAATGACAGTTTCGATACGACGCAGCACCATACCTGGCTGGTCACGTTGTTGAAAGGCGCTGACACGAAAACGAGCAGATTTACTGGTATTACTAATGGCAAAGTTACATTCGCGCGTATCGGCAAATTCCTTACGCTGTTTGTCAGACATAATCGAATGTAAGATTTGACCGACAGTCGGGCCCGGTAACTTAGTCGAGCCAATTGGCAAAATTTGCCCATTGATCTTAATCGAGGGTTCAACATCGGCTGTAATAAACAAATCCGATGCTTTTTTCTCCACCATATAATCAAGTAAGCCGTTAAAATCCATAACGATCGCCCCAGAAAAATAAAAAAATTACAAGAAAGATTCGGGTTGCTTCGCTGCAGTCCGTGCAGTCTGCGTACTAATAATGCCTTTCGCGACAAGATTTTTTAGGCTTTGATCGAGGGTGGTCATACCGTAGTTGGCACCGGTTTGAATCGCAGAATACATTTGCGCAACTTTGTTTTCACGAATCAAGTTACGGATCGCAGGAATACCGATCATGATTTCATGCGCAGCCACACGACCGCCACCATTTTTCTTGAGTAGGGTTTGTGAAATTACGGCTTGAAGTGATTCAGATAACATGGCACGAACCATGTCTTTTTCTTCAGCAGGGAATACGTCAATCACACGGTCAATGGTTTTTGCGGCAGAGGTTGTATGGAGTGTACCGAAGACCAAGTGACCTGTTTCAGCGGCTGTCAGTGCCAAACGAATGGTTTCAAGGTCACGCATCTCACCGACTAAGATAATATCCGGGTCTTCACGCAGTGCGGAACGAAGTGCTTCGTTAAAGCCGTGGGTATCACGGTGTACTTCACGTTGGTTGACCAAACATTTTTTAGATTCGTGTACAAATTCTATCGGGTCTTCGACCGTTAGAATATGGTCATATCGGTTGTCGTTAATGTAATCGACCATCGCAGCAAGCGTGGTTGATTTACCCGAACCCGTTGGACCGGTCACCAGTACGATGCCACGTGGATATTCACAAATATCTTTAAAGATTTGGCCCATGCCAAGATCTTCAATGGTTAATACTTTTGAAGGAATGGTACGGAAAACGGCACCAGCACCACGGTTTTGGTTAAATGCGTTCACACGGAAACGTGCCACACCAGGGACTTCAAATGAAAAGTCAGTTTCTAATTTTTCTTCGTAATCACGACGCTGTTTATCGTTCATGATGTCGTAAACCAATTTGTGTACTTCTTTATGTTCAAGAGCAGGTAGGTTGATACGACGAACTTCACCATCCACACGAATCATTGGTGGCATACCAGAAGATAAATGTAAATCCGAAGCGTTATTTTTGGCAGCAAAGGCCAATAGTTCTGTAATGTCCATAAAATCCCCGAGATAAAAATTAAATCTTAATTATTTTGATAGAATAATAAGGCTTTCCCACAGCTTAACCAACACTTAGTTGAAGGGCAATGCAAAAAAAGATGAATGAAATGAGAACCTCGTCAATGAATATACTTCAAGAAGCACGAAATCAAGTTTTGCAGCAAATTGAGCAGGCTTGCCAACTTGCGGGTCGACCACAGCAGTCGGTTGAATTATTGGCTGTATCTAAGACGCATCCTGCTGAAATGCTAAGAGAAATGTATGCAACGGGGCAACGATCATTTGGTGAAAACTATCTGCAAGAAGCACTTGAAAAAATTGAGGCTTTGGCGGATTTAGAAATTGAGTGGCATTTTATAGGCCATGTGCAGCGCAATAAAACCAAACATTTGGCTGAAAAATTTGCGTGGGTGCATGGGGTAGACCGTTTAATTATTGCGGAGCGTTTATCGAGTCAGCGAGACGCAAGCCAAGCACCTTTGAATATTTGCCTACAAGTCAATATTGATGCGCAAGATACGAAGGATGGCTGTCAGCCGAATGAAGTAGCAGGTTTGGTCGCACAGATTTCTACGCTACCGAATTTACGCTTACGTGGACTGATGGTGATTCCTGCTCCAAACAATCCGCAAGCGTTTGCTGATGCCAAAATGCTCTTTGAACACGTCAAAGCACAGCATGCGAAACCTGAAGATTGGGATACATTAAGTATGGGGATGTCAGGCGATATGACTGATGCGATTGCTGCGGGTTCAACGATGGTTCGCGTGGGGACAGCATTGTTTGGCGCACGTGATTATTCAAAATAGGACAGAAGATTCAGCCTGCTTTCAAAAACTAGGCTTATAAAGTGTAAGCACAGCAGATAAATTTTCACAATAGATGAAACCTATGGGTTCAAAGTGAGCCTTTTAATTTGAACTTTCCATTAAAGTTGAGTACAAAATAATCAGGATGTTTTTGATATTGAAGTAATTCACACTTGGACAAATAGGGAAGTTCATGACGGCATATTATCAGTTGATTCAACGCGACGTAGATGCGCAAGGCTGTGTCACGGCACATTACCATTCGACCAATTTAGCACAAGGTGCATGGAATGCACATGAGCAACACATGGCACCAGCTACAGGCATTATTTGTGCTGAATTAGACCGTTTTTCACCACGTCATGATATGCGTATCGGGCGCATTAGCCTCGATATTTTGGGCTTAATTCCTGCTGGCGAGTTTGAAATAATCACGCAAGTGATTCGTCCGGGAAAAACCATTGAACTGATTGAATCTGAAATGCGGGCTCAGGGCAAAACCTGCATTGTGGCACGCACTTGGCGCATGATGACGCAAAATAGCCAGTCCGTGAAAGGTTTGGAGGATGCTGATGTGACTGGGCCAGAAACTGCGCCGATTTGGGACGGTATCCGTCAGTGGCCGGGGGGATATATTCAGTCGATTGAAGCAAGAAGCCATGGGCGCCGTGCAGGTCAAGGCATTGTGTGGCTGAGAACACAGCATGACATGGTTGAAGGTGAGCCGACTGCTGATTTTGTCCGTTTAATGGGCATGGTTGATACCGCCAATGGTATTGTTCCGCGTCAGGATTGGCCATTTGGCTGGGGCTTTCCAAATCTGGATCTACAAATCCATTTGCACCGTTTACCACAGGGACAGTGGTTAGGTCTGGAAACCGTGCAGCAGTATGGAGCGGATGGTGTTGGTTTGAGTAGTTCTGTATTGCATGATGTCCATGGCCCATTTGGGCGTAGTGAACAGATTTTAACGCTACGTCCACTCGGGACGTAATGATCTAGAGAATCAAAAATTATAAAGCCTGCTTTAAGCAGGCTTTTTTTAAGATACGATTTGGATGGTGCTTGCACCTGCTCCGACAGGATTGACTTGAATTTGCACAGGGATTCGTTCGTGCATTTCTTGAATGTGAGAAATTAGCACGACTTTACGCCCTTGGTTTTGCAACTGATCCAGAGCATTCATCACCATGTGCAGACTTGAAGCGTCTAGCGTACCAAATCCTTCGTCAATAAATAGGCTTTCAATTTTTGTTGTACCTGATGCCATGCTTGCAATGGCTAAGGATAAAGCGAGTGCTGTTAAGAACGACTCACCACCTGAAAGCGAAGAGACAGAGCGAGTTTCGCCATCCATGTCATGATCGATAATGGCTAGACTTAAGGAATTTTCAAGGCGCTTTAAGGTATAGCGCTGTGAAAGTATCGCCAATTGCTGGTTAGCATACTCGATTAAAATATCAAGGTTATATTGCTGCGCCAAATCACGGAACTTCTTGCCCGTTGCATCGCCCATTAAGCTCGAAATTTTATTCCAACGATGTTCTTCAGATTGGATCTGTTGAATCTGATCGGCAAATTGTTTTTGTTTGCTGAGGTTAGAAAAATGAACATCTAACTTACTTTTAAGTTGATCTCTAAGTTCTTGCTGTTCTGCAAGGGCTTTAAGATTTAGTGCAATGACACGCTCGATTTGTAAAATTTGTATTTCAGGCTGTGTTTTTAAATGCTGTTTCAACGTTTCTTGAATAGCCTGAATACCTGCTTGAGCATCTGAATAGGCACGTTCTGCATTTAAAACACGCTGTTTAAGCTGCTGTTCTTGTTCATATGAAATTGCACTAAGTTGCGCTAACAGCGTTTCACTAAATTCTGAATTTTGGCTCATCCATTGTTGAAGCGTATTTTCAACATGCCTCATTTGAGTGACTAATTGTGTTTGCTGGGTGAGGTATTCTTTTAAGCGACTTTGACTGGTTTCAAAGGCTTGACGTACTTGATCGAATGTTTGACGAGCCTGATTGAATCTCGTCTGTAACAGTTGTCTGTTTTGGTCAAAATCATTTAACCAATCATGTGGTTTTTCAACTTGTGTTTGGGTCATCTCAAAAATAGTTTGAATCGCAATATCACTATTTTTTTTGCCCTCAATTGTTAAATTTTCAATTAGATTTTGAGCCGTTTGAATTTTTTCCTGACTAAATTTAATTTGTTGCTGATAGTGCTCAAGCTGTTGTGAAGTTTGATTATATTGAGTATTTAACTCGTGGCGTTGCTTTAAGTAATTTTGACGTTGTTGTAGTGTGTGATAAATCTGTTCAGCCGCGCTTAAAGTCGACTGTTCCCATAATTTTTTTTCTACGTCATTCAACACAATGAGAATATGCTGAATATTGATTTCAGCTTGTTGCACACTGGATAAGTGCTGTGTGGTTTGTTGAATTGAAGTTATGAGTGCATGACTTTGTTTTTGAGCATTTTCATGTGAAATTAAGGCATCTTCAGTTTGTTTTTGCGCTTGTTGTGATTCATTGATTCTTGTCTGAATCAGTTGCGCCAAGGCTTCATGCTGATGTGAAAAATCAAAAGAAATATTTAGAATATTTAATTGTTGTTGAAGCGCATTTTTTGCCTGATCAAGTTGTATTTTTAAGGTCGCTAGCTGTTGCGCATTGGCATCCATTAACGCGGTTTGCTGAGTGGAGGTGGTTTGTAATTTTTGCCAAGCCTCGAAAGCCACTTTTTCCAATGCAAGTGCTTGTTGTTCTTGTTGCGTTTGTAGTTTCAGTAATTCATCAGAAAAAGCTTCTTTTTCTGAATAAGGATGATGGGTACTTCCACAGACTAAACACGCTTCGCCATCGACCAAATCTGCACGCAATTTTTCAATATTTTCCGTATTCAGTAAGCGCTGTTGTTGCAACATGTGTTGCAGTTTTTCACGCTCATTTTTCTGCGTTTGATAGGTAAGTTCGGCCGTTTTTAGCTGCGTATGACTTTGTTTAATTTGCTGAGCTAGTGTACGTTTCACCGTCATGAGATTATTGTTTTCAGCATCAATATTTTGGAAGCTTTGCCATTGTTGCTGAACAACATTGAGCTGATTTAATTTTTGTAAAAGCTGGTCACGTTCGTAACGTAGTGATGAAATTTTCTGATTGAGCGCATCTTCTTGCCCAAATGTTTGCGTTAATTTTTCAAGTTGTTTTTGTTGTGTCTGTAATTGTGTATTGGCTTGTTGCACATTGCCATAATTTTTTTCAAATTGTGCATAACTTTGAATAAATCGTTGAGTCTGTGTGATATGCGCTGAAAGTGCATCATCGAGTGAGGCAAAGTGATTTGAACTTTCTAGCTGTGCCGTGTGTTGAGCAATATTGGTTTGCAGTTGCTCAAGCTGTTCCTTCATCTGTTTTTCATTGTTGATATGCGGAACAAGTTGGTTTTCAATCTCTTTAAAATCACCTTGCGCTTTGCGTAATTGATCTACCAATACAAGACGTTCAGCAATCCGGTCACGCACCAGTTTAATTTTGTCTTGATGTTGAATCTCAAATTGATGCTGTTGTTTTTGTTCTGTATCTATTTTTTCAAAGATGGTTTTTTCAGCGTTGAATTGTTGTTCAATCTCTGAAAAATGCTGTTGTGCATGTGTCAATTGCGGCTGTAATTGTGCAATTTCAAGCTTGATATTTTTTTGTTGAATTACACTTGGGCGTATAGATGAAAAGCGTTCAAGTTGTTGCAGTTGTAGCTTTTCAGGCGCAAGTGCATCAAGTTGTTGTTGCTGATTTTGTAGTTGTTGCTGACGTGCTTGCACATCAGTTTCGTATTTTTGCTTTTGTTCATACCACTGTTGATTTTTTTCGAACGCTGATTTTTCTATTTCCAGCTTTTTATATTCTGTAGAAACCGTATTGAATTGATTCGTGGTTGTTATTAGATCTTCATCAGACAATATTTCAATATGTCCTAAAACATTTTCCAGCTCTTTACGCTGATTGGCAATTTGTTTAGTTTTTTCAAAGGCCAATTGACCAATTTTTCCGAAAATACTGGAATTGGTCAGATATTCCAATAGCTCGCCACGTTCATTATCACGCGCTTTTAAAAAAGCGGTCACTTCTGACTGAGCCAGTAAAACAGCACGAGTAAATTGCTCAAAACTGAGTTGAGTAATGCGTAAAATTTGGCTCTCAACCGCTTTAGTTTTATCTGCAACGACACTGCCATCCGTTAAGCATTTCAGTGAACGCTGTACGCTTTGCAATTTGCCATTTGGGTTTTCACGGGCACGTTTAATTTCCCAACGCGCTGAATAGACTTTTTGGTCTTGGGCAACAAAGCTGAGCTCGGCAAAGCCTTGACCTGTGCCACGGCGTAATACGGTTTGCGGTGAGTTGGTTGGCAACTCTGAACCATCGATATCGATCAGTTTACCATCGCTGTCTTTTAAACGTGGCACACGATTAAACAGCGCCAAACACATGGCATCTAAAATGGTTGATTTACCTGCACCAGTTTTGCCAATAATTGCTACTAAGCCTGCACTGGCTAAAGGCTCAGATTCAAAATCAATAAAATGTTCACCCGCTAAAGATGCCAAGTTTTTAATACGTATAGATAAAATTTTCATGGCAATTCCTTAAGCGTTCACATCATCTTCAAGTGATTTTTGTGCTTCATCGACCAAACTTAAAAAATCTTTCATTACGGTGTCATCAGCACCATAGCCTTGTTTTTCCCAAAGGTTTTGGAATAATTTTTCAGGCGTAGGTGGATCAAGGTTGATTGCGGCTTGTTGCTGATTATTTTGATCTGAGTTTAAATAACGGCGGCTGATGCGCACCAACCGATAACGGTTCGGCGCTAAAGCCTCTTCAAACTGCTGTCTTAAATTAGGTGCAGGCGGGGTGTCGGTATGGTATTCAATTTCGACATATTCACGCTGATCAATATCTTCAATTTCACCGTTCGCCAAAGCAGATAATTGTGCCAAAACTTCTGGAATTGTGCCTTTGATGCGATGCAATTGCACACTGCGCGGAATTGCTAAGGACCCCATTTGAAAGCGTGATTCATCTGTTTGAGTTGGATCAATACTGATCTCAAGCACTTGGTGCTTATAATTAATTTCACTAAATGACAGGGGAATCGGTGAGCCGCTATAACGGATATGGGTCTGTGCGACTTTTTGCGGTTTATGCAAATGCCCAAGTGCGACATAGTCAATTACATCATCAAATAGGGCAGTCGAAAGCGCTTCTTCATTGCCAATAATAATCGGGCGCTCTGAGTCCGACGTTTCACCGCCTTGCATGTGGGCATGTGACATTAAAATTAAGGCTTGATCTGAAGTTTTACGTGCTTTGGCTTCCGCAATTAATTGCTGATGCACATAGGTAATAGCGTTTTGGCTATTGGTGGTTTGATCATTGAATCCGGTGATCTCGGCAGCCCGTAAAAAAGGTAAGGTTAGACACCATGCCACAATATTTTTGTGTTCATCATAAATAGGCACGAGTAATCGGTCTAAATCGAGCTGACCTTCAGTATTTTTATGGACCACGCCAACAGCTTTGGCATGGTATTTTTCTAATAATGGCTCAACTTGTTCAATACGGTAACCTGAGTCATGATTGCCTGCGATCATCAGGGTTTGCATGTGCGGGGCACGCACATGCGCATCGGCTAAAAATTGATAGAGCTGTTTTTGCGCTTTGGAAGCTGGGTTGATGACATCAAAAATATCGCCAGCTATCAGCAGGGCATGCGGCTGCTTTTGTTCTATTTGTTCGAGTAACCAATGAAGAAACTGTTCGTGTTCGTAGTCACGTGAGTGGTTATAGAAGAATTGTCCTAAATGCCAATCAGAAGTATGAAAAAAACGAACAGTCATGCAAGCCCCCAAAAATCAAAAAAATTGATTGGGGTCTAAAGTATCACAGATGTTCACATTTTCGAGGGTGATTAATCATTCATACGTCAAACTAAGTCGTTCTCGACAGTTACAAGGTCATCAATCTAAGCTGTTACTGTGCATTTGAATCGACTTGTACGAGGCCAAAGGTATTGTGGTCTGGGTCTAAGAAATAGCCTTGCCAACATTGACCAGGAATCGCAAATTTTTCCATGGCAATTTGACCACCCTGCGCCAAAATTTTCTCAGCGATATGGTCGAAATCTTCAACTTCAAAACTACAGGTAAATGCATTGGTGCCGCAGTGCGTTGGTGGAGTCTGAGCAGGGCGCTCTAAGAGGCCACCATGAATGCCTTGAGTTTCAATACGGAAGTATTGAATCGGTAGCCCTTCAACTGGGATAAATGACCAACCGAAAACCGCAGAATAAAAGGCAACTTCACGCTTTGGATCGGAGCTTTGAATTTCAAAATAGCAGAGCTGGTTCATTGTTATTACTCTTTGTTTGATGGATTGCACATTTCAAATAGCAGAGATTTGAAATTAGGCTAAAAAATACCAAGAACTAGGAATATAAAATGTTGTTCTAATCCTGTATATAGATCAATTGTTGTACAGCAGGTGTATTACCTGCATTTGGGGTAGCAGGAGATGCAACATGCCAAATAATCCTTTTGATGAAGAAAAACTTGCAAATAGTATGGTGTATAAGACTTTATTAGAGTCTACATTAGCCATTCCTTGGTGTATTGATTGGGACAGTAAAACATTCAGCTATATTGGACCGCAAATTGAAAAGTTGCTCGGTTGGAAGCAAAATACTTGGCGCACCGTTCAGGACTGGGCATCACGTATGCATGAGGAAGACCGTGATTTTGTGCTGAATTATTGTGTTTCGCAGTCGATGGCTGGTATAGATCATGAGGCAGATTATCGCGCACTTAAAGAGGATGGTTCATATCTTTGGATACGTGATGTTGTGCATGTCGTGCGTAAACCAAATGGTGATGTAGATTGCCTCGTAGGATTTATGTTTGATATTTCCGAACGTAAAAAACAAGAAGAACAGTTACAAAAATTGCAACGTCAGCTCGAAGAATATTCATATAAAGATGGCTTAACCGGTATTGCCAATCGACGTTTGTTTGATGACTTTTATCAACGCGAATGGTTGAACGCGATACGCACACAAAAGCCACTGAGTTTAATTCTGATCGATTTGGATTATTTTAAACAATACAACGACTTGAATGGTCATGTGATTGGGGATACATGTCTGCGTCAAATTGCGAAAAGTTTGGAATCTTGTTGTACACGACCTCGTGATTTAGTCGCGCGTTTTGGTGGTGAGGAATTTGCTTGGATTTTACCAGAAACCAATGAGGCAGCAGCAGCAGTGATGGCCGATAGAATTATGGAGGCCGTGCGTGCTGCACGATTACCGCATAAAGCTTCAGCGGTGTCTGAACTCGTCACACTCAGCATGGGGGTAAAAACCATTATTCCATCAGATCTAGATAATCGAATGCAATTTTTGGATCAGGTCGATAAAAACCTTTATGTAGCGAAAAGACAGGGGCGTAATCGCTATTGTGCTGCATAACATGGCTTTGCTGTTGTGACTTATTTTAAAGTTGCAGCAAGTTTTTAGTCAGTCGATATTTTATCGGCTGATTTTTTTTGGTGTAGAATATAAAAATTAAATGCTGAATACATAAGGCACAAAATAAAAGACCGACGATTCGAGTGATGATGAAATCGTCGGTCAAAAAATCGATTTTAAATTTAAGTGATGGCTGCTGTTCATACTTAAATTCAAAATGAAACTTATTGCTTTTAAAAAGGTCACCGAAACATTGTGGATGCCGTCCAAATCATCGGTTGCTACAGACCTTGTACCCTATATAACGTAGCTGATTACAGATTGGTTGACATGAAAATGAAAAAAAATGCATTTTTTTTTATACTAGGTGTCAACTTCTTCTTGGGTTAGGGTTATGGTGTCTTTAACACGTTATTTTTTCTTGTTTTTTTTCATTTGTTTAATCATGACCTGTATTTGCGGTGTGATCGCTGCATTATTGCCACAGGGTTTAGGCGGTATTTTAACGGTCGTACCCTACCTGATTGCCATGATCGTGGTGTTATTTCGGTTTTTAAATAAAAACCAGAGAGCACCGACACAGGCAGAACGTAAAAAATTTACCTTAGGTTTTAGCCTGATTTTTTGGTTATATAATTTAGCTTTTGTACTTTTGGGTATCGTAATTTTTTCAAGAAAAGATCCTGAAATTTGGCAAAATTTAATGCTCTATGTTCAACATCCTCAGTTTATGAGTTTAATGGTGATCATGTTATTACTGATGGCTATCCCTTTGTATTTAATCACCTATTGGTTTTATGGTCCGCAAGCACAGCGGATGGCTTCTCAAAAGTTTGGCGCATAAAGCTTGATCATCTGGTGATCTTGTTCTATAGATAACAGTATTATTTCATATAGATAAGAACAAATTATGCATCAGCCCACAGTACTGCTGACGGGTGGCAGCGGTTTTATTGGCACACATCTCATCAAGGCACTTTTAGCTGCGGATTATAAAGTGATTGGGCTCAGTCGTAAGGCTGGGCGTATTTCTAAATCACCACATTTAACTTGGGTACAGCAGCTCGATCAAATTCCTCATGACCGAATTGATTATGTGATTAATCTTGCAGGTGAAAGTATCGGCAAAGGTCGCTGGACAGAGACGCGTAAACAGCAATTATTAGAAAGTCGGGTCAAAACCACAGAAGCGCTGTATCAATATTTACGTAAACGTAAAATTTTTCCGAAATGCATTATTTCAGGTTCGGCTGTTGGCTATTATGGTATTGATATTGAAGAACAATGGACAAAAGTGTGCGATGAAAATACTGCACCACAAGCCATTTTTATGTCAGAGCTATGCCAAAGTTGGGAGCAAGTCACACGCCAATTTCCTGAACAAAATACCATTATCACACGACTAGGTGTGGTCTTGGCTGAAGGTGGCGGAATCTTACCGCAAATGCTGCGACCGATTCAGCTCAATTTGGTCAACAAAATAGGTTCCGGTCGGCAGCCTTTTGTGTGGATACATATACAAGATATGATCCGAAGTATGCTGTTTTTAATGAAACAAGCAGAGAAAAAACATGCATTGCTTGAACCCACGCCAATCGATCCGCATATTTTTAATTTAGTTGCGCCTGAAAAATCGACACAGGCTCAATTTGCGCAGATTGCAGCACGTCAATTAGCGAAAAAGCCGTGGCTCAATGTGCCTGCAATTGTTTTTAAAATTTTATTGGGTGAGCAATCGCAATTAATTTTAAATGGTCAACTGGTTCAGCCAGCTGCTTTATTACAGCAAGGCTTTGAGTTTAAATTTCCGACGTTAAAAGAAGCCTTGCAGGATTTATTGGCTTAGTTGAATTTGACCTATTGACCATTATTCGACGCTTAACAATGCATCTTGAAACAGGCGAGTTGGACTATAGTTGTCTGCATTGAATGAAGGCGTTTCCCCAGTCATCAGTTCAGCCAATAACTGAGCTGAAGCAGGTCCCATACATAAACCATTTCTAAAATGCCCAAAATTTGCCCATAGATTGTCGAAATTTGGCATCTGCCCAATATACGGAATCCCTTCAGGGGAAGATGGACGCAGGCCAGCCCAAGATTTCACAATCGGAAAGTTGGCAAGCTCTGGCACCATGTCAAAGCATGATTCTTGAATATGCTGCAAGGTTGTATTTGTTGTCTGAGTATCAAAGCCACATTGGCGCATACTTGAGCCGCAAACCACATGACCGTCTTGGCGTGGAATCAAGTACATGACTTTATTCATGCACATGGTCGGCAACCAGTTCTGCGGGGTTTTAAAGAGAAGCATTTGTCCCTGTACGGGTTGTACGGGTATCTCAATGTCCAGTTGTTCACTCCACGCGGCTGACCAAGCGCCCGTGGCAATAACGAATTGATCTGCTGTATGTTGTGTACCATCTGCGGTGGTGATGGACTGGATACGATTGTCCGTACGGTTTAATTGGTGGATCAGACAATGTTCATAAATCTGAACTTTGGGATGCTGCTGTAAATAAGCCGTTAATGACTGCAAAAGTCGTGGATTACGGATGTTGGCTAATTGCGAAAAATAAATGCCATGTGCAAAGCGTGCTGAAATGTGAGGATTAATCTGCTCAATTTGATCGGATTGTAAATAATCAGCGTGTTGCATTGGGTCTTGGTGCAAACGGGAATAATCTAAGCCAATTTCAAAATCATCTTCATCAAAAATCAACATGCCAGTTTCATGAATTTCAAAATCAATCCCAGTCATAGGTTTTAATTTTTCATTCCATTTTTGGTAGCTCTGCTTGCCATAACGTGCGAGCGCATTGACTTCATTGGGATATCGCCAAGGATACATCGGGGAGAGGATGCCACCACCAGCCCATGATGCGGCAGAACCTGTGCGTTGTTGGTCGAAAATCGTCACCGTACAACCGCGTTCAACCAGTTCTAATGCGCTGAGTAAACCACTAATACCCGCCCCAATAATGGCAATATTCATGTTCTTTTAACCGATGAATGTATGAGTTTGATCTTAACTTCAGCAACGCCGAAGTTTTTCTTCCAAGACTGTTTTTTAAATTTTACAGATATAAAAAAAGCCTTCCTGAACGTTACCATTTCAGGAAGGCTTTGCAGGTTATTTCATGTCTTTCAACATGAGTGCTGCATCTTCAGCAAAGTAAGTCCAGATCCCATCTGCACCTGCACGGCGGCAGCTCATAAGCGATTCGATAATCACGTTTTCAGACAGCCAACCATTTTGAATGGCACCTGCCAACATGGCGTATTCGCCACTCACTTGATAGACAAATGTTGGAACACCGAAATTATCTTTGACTTCACGGACGATATCTAAATACGGCATACCCGGTTTTACAATCACCATGTCGGCGCCTTCTTGGATATCGAGTGCTATTTCATGTAAAGCTTCAGCACGGTTACCGATGTCCATTTGGTAATTGTATTTATTGCCACCTTTGAGGTTGCTTGAAGAACCTACCGCATCACGGAATGGACCATAGAAGCTAGACGCATATTTTGCAGAATAAGCCATGATGTTGGTATAGATATGGCCATTGGCTTCAAGCGCTTGGCGGATTGCACCGATACGACCATCCATCATGTCACTTGGTGCAACTACATCTGCACCCGCTTCGGCATGGCTGAGCGCTTGTTTAATTAAGCATTCAACGGTTTCATCATTCAGTACATAGCCGGTATCATCAATGATACCGTCTTGACCATGTGTGGTGTATGGGTCGAGCGCACCATCAGTGATGAGAACCATTTCTGGTAGTTCTTTTTTTAATAATCGGATGGTGCTTTGGACTAAGCCATCTTCACGCCAAGCTGCTTCAGCCGTTAAGCTTTTATCTTCCTGTGGGGTAACAGGGAATAATGCTAATTTTGAAACACCCAATTCGAGTAAACGTTCTGCCTTTTTTAGTAACAAGTCAGCAGATAAACGTTGTACGTTTGGCATGCTTGGAATGTCTTGAGTTTGTTTCTGGCCTGGCAACACAAATACTGGATAAATGAGATGATCAGTCGTCAGTTGAGTTTCACGCACCATGGCACGAAGCTGGTCATTTTTACGAATGCGACGCATGCGGGTGGCAGGAAAAGCTGGACGATTGAACGTATAGGTCATAACAATCTCATTGATCAGTATTAAACTTTGACTATTGTAGACGCATAATGAGGGTTTGGCGCACCCCGTATTATTTTTTTATTCAATGACAGCGATTCGAGTAGGCTATGACAGATGTAAATAAGAGTTGGACCGGTAATATTGACCTAAACTCGAAGATTGAAATCGATACTTTATTAAATAACATTGCTCAAGCATTTAACAGCTCCCCATTTTTTGTACACAATGCAATGAAAATGACGGTGATCGATGGTCAGATCGAAGCACGTGTCGACATGGCCAGTAATCTAATTGGAAATGTCGCATTCCAAATTTTACATGGTGGTGTTGCGGCAACTTTACTCGACAGTATCGGTGGTATCTCTGCAATGGCAGAATTGTATAAAAAGGCCACAGCTGAAGATCTAGCAGAAACGAGTAAAAAGGTATCTCGCTTAGCGACCGTCGATATGCGTGTGGATTATTTGGCGCCAGGACGTGGACAGTATTTCGTTGCACGAGCTGAAACCTTACGTTTAGGCCGTAAGGGTTGCACTATGCGTATGACCATGGTTAATGATGAAGGTAAAGCGATTGCAACGGCGATTGCATCGTATGCTTATTAAGCCATTTTTAAGTTAACACATTCAAAATGATGAAAAAATAAAGTCCAGTATTGGCAGCAGGGCATGATTTTATCCTGTTGCCGACGAAAAAAAGACTGACGAGTTACATTTTCTATTCTCAGGATATGATTTTTTAGCTTTAAAATGCCGGAAAATTGAAGAAGATAGACTTTCTCACGACACCATTATCTGACAGCAAAGTTGACATGCTTTGCAAAGCTCATGATGCCATGACCAAGTCTGCTAGATTTAGGACAAATCTATGACAGATACCGTTAGTAACCTGCCAGAAACCCCATCTACAGAGCAGCCCACCGATCAGGAATTAAAAGCACGCAGAAAAAAAGGCCTTGGTATAGTGGCTGTATTGATCGTGATTGCTTTGGTGATGTATTTGATTTGGTCAATATTTCTAAATCATTCCGTCAGTACCGATAATGCCTATGTCGGTGCAGAAACAGCGTCGATTACCTCGATGGTCACGGGGCAAGTGGCAGAGGTTTTGGTGAGTGATACGCAGCAAGTGAAAAAAGGCGATGTGCTTGTTCGCATTGATGCTCGTGATGCTGAAATTGCCTTAGCTCAGGCACAGGCTGAATTACTTAAAGCAAAACGCCAATACAAACAAACTGCGGCGAATAGTAGCTCTTTAAACTCACAAATCTTTGTCAGTGATGATGCGATTCATAGTGCAAGC
Source organism: Acinetobacter sp. YH12069 (assembly GCF_013419675.1). NCBI lineage: Bacteria > Pseudomonadati > Pseudomonadota > Gammaproteobacteria > Moraxellales > Moraxellaceae > Acinetobacter > Acinetobacter sp. YH12069. The sequence continues at coordinate 56,715 of NZ_VOZS01000005.1, forward strand.
GCACAAGTCGCCAAAGCACAAGCCGATCTGAATAAAGCACAAGATGAATTACAACGTCGTCAACAATTGGCTGCTTCGGGTGCGATTTCTAAAGAAGAATTAAGCACAGCGCAAAGTGCTGTGAATACCGCTAAAGCCAGCTTTGATGTGGCTCAAGCAGGGCTCGCTCAAGCCAAATCTAGTCAAAAAGCGGCACAAAGTAATAAAGCTGCGAATGATGCATTAATTCAAGACAGCAATGAAAACTCAACCCCAGATGTTTTAGTTGCGCAAGCACGTTTACAACAAGCCCAGTTGGACTTAGAACGTACACAAATCAAAGCACCTTTTGATGGTGTGGTGACACGTCGTAATATTCAAGTTGGGCAACGCATTGCACCGGGAACGTCATTAATGATGGTGGTGCCAGTCTCTCAGTTATATGTCGATGCCAACTTTAAAGAAAGCCAATTGGCAGGGGTGCAAGCGGGTCAAAAAGTTGAACTGACGTCTGATCTGTATGGTGACAAAGTTAAATTTAATGGCATAGTCACTGGTTTTTCTGGTGGTACAGGTTCAGCATTTGCCTTGATTCCTGCGCAAAATGCCACAGGGAACTGGATTAAAGTGGTTCAGCGTTTACCTGTGAGGATTCGTTTAGATCCAAAAGAGTTGGCAGAACATCCACTCCGTGTGGGGCTGTCTATGGAAGCGACGATTGACCTGAAATCGAAGTAATTGCCTATGAATCAGCAAATGCAAATGACTGACCTAAAAGGTGGTCGTCTGATTCTCGCTGCCTTGGTCTTGGCATTGGCGAACTTTATGGTTGTGCTCGACATGACCATTGCCAATGTATCTGTGCCGCATATTACCGGTAGCCTTGCAGTATCGGCATCCCAAGGGACATGGGTCATTACCTCCTATGCTGTGGCAGAAGCGATTTGTGTGCCATTAACCGGTTGGCTCGCTGGACGCTTTGGTTCTGTACGGGTTTTTGTGATCAGCCTGTTTGGCTTTACGGTATTTTCGATACTGTGTGGTTTATCGACCAGTTTGGAAATGTTGGTGTTTTGCCGAATTGGGCAAGGTTTGTTTGGTGGTCCGATTATGCCACTGAGCCAAACGTTGTTAATGCGCATTTTCCCTCCTGAAAAGCAATCCCAAGCCATGGGGATGTGGGCAATGACCACTGTAGTTGGCCCTATTTTAGGTCCAATTTTGGGTGGTACGATCAGTGATAATTTATCTTGGCATTGGATTTTCTTTATCAATATTCCTGTCGGAATCGGTTGTGCTATCGCAGCGATGCGCTTATTGAAAACGGCTGAAACTCCAACACAGAAATTGAAAATTGACCGCGGTGGCTTGCTGCTGTTGGTGTTGTGGATCGGTGCCTTGCAATTGATGTTGGACTTAGGCCATGAACGAGATTGGTTTAATCATCCATTTATTGTAGTACTGGCACTGACGGCATTTGTCGGGTTGATCGTTTTTACGATTTGGGAGCTGACTGAGCGGCATCCTGTGGTGAATATACTGCTGTTTAAGTACCGAAGCTTTACCATTTCGGTCTTGGCTTTGGCCTTTGGTTTTGGTGCCTTCTTCGGGAGTATTGTCCTGATTCCGCAGTGGTTACAGATCAACTTGGGCTATACCGCAACGTGGGCAGGCTATCTCACTGCAACGATGGGCGTCGGTAGTCTGACCATGTCGCCAATTGTTGCGAAGCTTGCAACCAAATACGATCAACGTGCTTTAGCGAGTTTTGGTTTAAGTATCTTGGGCGGTGTAACTCTTATGCGCGCCTTTTGGACCACGGATGCAGACTTTATGGCTTTGGCTTTACCGCAAATATTACAAGGTTTTGCCGTGCCATTTTTCTTTATTCCTTTGTCCAATATGGCCTTGGCATCGGTACTGCCACAAGACATGGCATCTGCAGCAGGATTGATGAACTTCTTAAGAACCATGGCAGGGGCAATTGGAGCGTCGATTGCAGTAACCATTTGGGATGATCACACCAAAGTCGCACGCAGTGAAATGGTCAGTAATTTACATGTTACTGAGGTACAAAATACCTTGGTGAATCATGGAATGAGTTCAGAAGCTGCTTTGGGATATATCTCCAGTTTGGTGGATAAAGAAGCCTTAACGCTTTCAGCCAATCATGTGTTCTTAGTCTTGGCAGGTGTCTTTATATTCGCTGCACTGATCATTTGGCTCTGTCCACGACCTAAAGCAGGTGTGGGTGGTGGTCATGCACATTAAATATTATCAAGTATAAAAAAACCGCTCAAATGAGCGGTTTTTTTTATTGCATACGGTGTTGATTGAAAAAAATTAAAGGTCCGAGCGCGCCCGTTTGAGTGCAGACTGCCACTGAGCCAAATGAAATTCACGTTGATCAGCATTCATTTTTGGTTCAAAAGCACGTTCTAATTGCCATGATGCGGCAATTTCATCAAGATTTGAAAACACACCCGCTTTGAGTCCAGCCATTGCGGCAGCGCCCCATGCTGTTGATTCTAAAAGTTTAGGACGCAGTACAGGCACATTTAAAATATCGGCCTGAAATTGCATCAGCATATCATTGCTACTGGCACCGCCATCGACTCGGAGTTCTTTAAGTGGACTAGACAGATCTGACTGCATGGCGGTCAACACATCCGACACTTGAAAGGCAATGGCCTCTAGGGCGGCTCGAGCAATGTGGGATTTATTGGTACCACGTGACATTCCACATAGGAGGGCGCGGGCATCACTGTCCCAATGCGGAGCACCTAGTCCAGTAAAGGCTGGAACCAAAACCACGCCATCGGTATGCTCCACTTGGCATGCTAGTTTTTCAACATCACTGCTTTTTTGAATAATCCCTAAACCATCTCTTAGCCATTGCACGATTGCGCCAGCCATAAACACACTACCTTCTAGTGCATAATGGGTTTGACCTTGAGCTTGCCATGCAAGTGTCGAGAGTAATTTATTATGGCTATATTGAACTTCGGTGCCGGTATTAAAAAGCATGAAACAGCCAGTACCATAGGTATTTTTTGCTGTTCCTGCTTCAAAACAGGACTGTCCAAATAGCGCGGATTGCTGATCACCTAAAATGCCGGTAATGGGAATGTTTGCGCCAAGTAAACCTGTGGCGGTATCTGCAATATATTCATCTGAACTGATGATTTTAGGAAGGACTGACAGGGGAATATCAAATAATTCTAAGAGTTCTTCATCCCAAGCTTGTTGCTGCAAGTTCATTAGCATGGTTCGTGAGGCATTGCTGGCTTCAATCACATGCTCTGCACCTTGTGTCAGGTTCCACACCAACCAACTGTCAATCGTGCCGAAAGCCACATGACCTTGCTCTGCGAGTTCACGTAGACCTTGGGTGTGTTCTAATAACCAGACCAATTTCCCAGCACTAAAATAGGGGTCGATACGTAAACCGGTCTTTTTGTGAATGAGGTCATTGAGGTTTTGTTGAGTTAGTTGCCCACACCACTCGGTTGCACGGCGGTCTTGCCAGACAATTGCAGGAGCGAGCGGTTGACCTGTGCGTTTATCCCAAACCACAGTGGTTTCACGCTGATTGGTCAGGCCAATGGCTTTAATGTCTTTGGCGAGGATACGGGCAGAAGCGAGCGCTTGCTGTACGACGGCAATTTGGGTACTCCAAATTTCCTGAGCATCTTGCTCCACCCAACCCGAATGTGGGGTTTGAATATGGGTTTCCCGTTGAGCTGTAGCTTGAACTTGTCCATGTTCGTTAAAAATGATCGCACGACTTGAAGTCGTTCCTTGATCGAGTGCCAATAAATAGCTCATATATTTTTCTTTTGCGGTCTTGAAAAATAAAATATTAACGCAATTATGTAATTAAGCGCAGATCAATGTGTAATTGTTTCAAAATTGCATCGCAATTTTTTGCAGTTATGCTATGATGACGCTACTTTGGGGATGTTTCTGGCTTCGACGCTGGTGATGAAACTCATAGATGCATGTCGAGAGCGCATTTTCTCTCGTAAATCAAATTTGCATATTTTAGTCGCAAACGACGAAACTTACGCTCTAGCTGCCTAAGGGCAGCTTGTCCGCATCCCTGAATACTTGTGGTTAGGGGTCCCGACTGAAGCGAACGCACACAAGTCCGTATAAGATCAAGCCTTGGGGTCTTATACTAAATCTTAAAGGATCGCGATTTGTACCCTGTTCGTCGGGTCACAAAGAGCTAAATCAATAGACGATATCTAAGCATGTAGTATTCTCGAGCGTAGTGCTGGCGGACGCGGGTTCAACTCCCGCCATCTCCACCAAAATTCAAAAAAGTCGAACCTTCGGGTTCGGCTTTTTTTATGATTAATTAAAAACATTTTTTGGTACAACAATGACTCAAGTCCAGCTTCAAGAACTGCAAAAACAACTCTGGAATATTGCCAATACTTTGCGCGGTAAAATGGGGGCAGATGAATTCCGTGATTACATTTTGGGCTTGATCTTCTACAAATATTTGTCTGAAAAAATTCAAAATAATGCCAACGACATTTTGGCGCCGGATCAAATTAAGTTTGCAGAATTGGTCGAAGATACTGAAATTAATCAAGCATATTTGAGTGCTGTGCGTGAAGAATGTCTTGCGAGTATGGGCTACTTCTTAGCACCACAAGAATTGTTCCATAGTATGGCAACATTGGCTCGAGCAAAAAAATATATTTTGGATGATGTAATTAAAACCCTTAAGGCAATTGAGCAAAGTACATTGCGTACAGATGCGGCAGATGATTTTTCGCATTTGTTTGAAGACATGGATTTAAGTTCGACCAAGTTAGGAAATACGCCTGATGACCGCAATGAGCTGATTAGCCGTGTGATCGTACATTTAGACGATATTAATTTTGATCTGTCGAATACTGAGTCTGATATTTTAGGCGATGCTTATGAGTTTCTCATTGGTGAATTTGCTTCAGGTGCTGGTAAAAAAGCAGGTGAGTTTTATACACCGCAAATGGTTTCGACTTTGCTTGCAAAACTTGTCACCTTAGGTAAAGAACGTCTACGCAGTGTATATGACCCGACTTGCGGTTCAGGATCTTTATTGCTACGTGTAAAGCGTGAAGTCGGCGATGTGGATGCGATTTATGGTCAAGAAATGAATCGTACGACCTATAACTTGGCGCGCATGAACATGATTTTGCATGATGTGCATTATTCAAAGTTTGAAATTAAGCAGGAAGATACTTTAAAACGTCCACAGCATATGGAACTGAAATTTGATGCGATTGTAGCGAATCCACCATTTTCTGCTAAATGGTCTGCGAGTGAGTCATACTTAAGCGATCCGCGTTTCCGTGATTTTGGTAAGTTAGCCCCAAGTTCTAAGGCCGATATGGCGTTTTTACAGCACATGCTTTATCAGTTAGATGAAAATGGGACTTTGGCGATTGTACTGCCGCATGGGGTTTTGTTCCGTGGTTCGAGTGAAGGGCATATTCGTAAGCATCTAATTGAAAAGTTAAATGTGATTGATACGATTATTGGTTTGCCTGCCAATATTTTCTATGGCACGACTATTCCGACTTGTGTGTTGGTGTTGAAGAAAAACCGTGAGCATAGCGACAATATTTTATTTATTGATGCGAGTAACGAGTTTGATAAGCAAAAGAATCAAAACAAGCTTTTGCCAGAGCATTTAGACAATATTATTGGTGCATTTGAAAACCGTCAGAATATTGAAAAATATGCCTACGTAGCGAGTCTGCAAGAAGTTGCTGACAATGATTACAATTTGAATATTCCGCGTTATGTCGATACTTTTGAAGCCGAAGCTGAAATTGATTTAGATGCAATAGCGAAACAGCTTCAAGCCTTAGAAGTTGAAAGTCAAAAAACTGATGCGGTGATTGCAGGTTTTTGTAAAGAGTTAGGGATTGATTCTCCGTTTGCGGAGGTGAAGTAATGGCTTCGCCTAAATTGCGGTTTAAAGAGTTTAAAGCGGATTGGACTAATACGTCATTAGGCTTATTATCAGATAAAATTGGGGATGGTATTCATGCGACTCCTGATTATGATAATCAAGGTGAGATTCCATTTATTAATGGTAATAACTTAATAGATGGTGTCGTTACTATTAATGAAAATACGAAACGAATTAATGTTTCTGAATTTCAAAAGTATAAACAAAATTTATCGAATCAAACCATTTTTTTATCAATTAATGGGACTATTGGAAATTTAGCTTTTTATCAAAATGAAAAACTCCTGTTAGGAAAAAGTGTTTGTTTTATTAATTTAAAACAGACAGTTGATAAGTTTTTTGTTTATCAAATATTGCAATCTCCTCTGCTTAAAAAAACTTTTAATTCCGAACTAACAGGAACGACTATAAAAAACTTATCATTGGCAACGGTGAGGAGTTCTGATTTTTTTTGTCCACACAAAGAAGAACAAACCCAAATTGCTTTTTTTCTTTCCGCTGTGGATGAAAAAATTAACCAACTGACCCAAAAACATGAACTGCTGAGCCAATATAAACAAGGCATGATGCAAAAACTGTTTAGTCAACAGATTCGTTTTAAAGCGGATGATGGAAGTGAGTTTCGGGAGTGGGTGAGTTTAAAAATTTTTGATATAGCAAAAGATAAATCATTAAATAATGGAGTTTTTAATGATCAAAATAAGGTTGGTAAAGGCTACAAATTAATTAACGTTTTAGATATGTATATTAGTAGAGATATTGATGAAAAAAGATTGAATTTATTGGATTTAGATAAGAAAGAGTTTGAAAAAAATAAAGTTCAGTATGGCGATATTTTCTTTACACGGTCTTCATTAGTCAAAGAAGGAATTGCATTTTCAAATGTATATTTAGGGAATAGTGATGATATTACCTATGATGGACATTTAATAAAATTAAGTCCAGATTTGGATCGTGTTAGTTCTAAATTTTTGAACTATTGTTTAAAAATGTCTTATGTTCGTAAGCAATTAATTCAAGGTGGTAAAACTGCAACTATGACCACAATTGGACAACAAGAGGTTGGCAATACGGTGGTAGTTATTCCTTGTTTAGAAGAACAAACCAAAATCGCCAACTTCCTAACTGCCATTGACCAAAAAATTGAAATTGTTGCACAGCAAATTGAACAAGCTAAACAGTGGAAAAAAGGCTTGTTACAGCAAATGTTTGTGTGATTGTTATATGGTTTTATAAAATTCCTGCATTTATTCAAATGTGGGAATTTTTTTATTTAAGAAAGTACTGAAGGACTCCTAAAAGAAAAAACAGTGATCTGTATCATCAGTTTAGATGTTTATTTGATGAATTTAAAAGATTGAAAAATATAATAAATCTATTAGAATCAAAAGATATACATACCAATAGTTAAAAACTGAGCAGTATTATAAATGTCGACCCAAAAAGAACTTGAACTCGAAAACCAATTTATAGAGCACTTAACAACTTTAGGGTACGAACGTGTTCAGTATAGAAACGAAACAGCCTTACTCGCAAACTTAAAAAATCAAATAGAAAAATTTAACGCACTGACTGCACCACTCACACATGAGCAATGGGAACAGGTGTGGAATTACCTGAGCAGCGAACATACGATTTTCGGCAAAGCCAAACTTTTACGTGGTTCATATCAGCTTAAACATGATGATGGTACGACCCAAACACTGCGTTTTTTAAGCGATGACGCAACAAAAAACATCTTTCAGGTCACCAATCAAGTGACTGTTCAATATGGCGATGACGGTACAGAAACCAGCCGTTTTGATGTCACGCTATTGATCAACGGCTTTCCGTTGGTACAAGTTGAACTTAAGCGTAGTGGCGTAGAAATCGCACAAGCGTTTCACCAAGTGCATAACTACAGTAAAGACGCCTATACATCTGGACAAGGTCTGTTTGGATACATCCAGCTCTTTGTCATTAGCAACAGCGTAAATTGCTTATATTATTCACACGGTACGCCACTGTTTGATTTCACATTTCCGTGGGCAGATGAAAACAACAAAGCTATTAATGACTTGAGTAAATTTACCGAAGCATTTTTAAACGCCGCACATATTACGAAAATGATCAGTAAATACATCGTTCAGCATCAAACCAATGAATGCTTAATGGTGCTACGACCTTATCAAGTCTATGCAGTTGAAAACATGATTCAGCATGTGAAAACCTCAACCGATCATGCCTATATTTGGCATACAACGGGTTCGGGTAAAACACTCACGGCATTTAAAGCCAGTGAAATCATGCGTCAGTTGCCAGAAATAGAAAAAGTAATTTTTGTTGTGGACCGAAAAGACCTAGATAATCAAACCACTAAAGAGTTTAATGCCTTTGTTCCCGACTGCGTAGACCAAACGACCAACACCAAAACATTGGTCGAACAGCTCATCGGTAAACGGCTGAACTCACGAAAAAATGAAAGCAATATACTCACAGATAAATTGGTCGTGACGACCATTCAAAAGCTGAATAACGCAATTACACTCCCTAAATTCAGAGAATTGATCGCCGATTTGGCAGATAAAAAAGTCGTATTTATTTTTGATGAATGCCACCGCAGTCAATTTGGTGATACTCACCAAAATATCAAGCGCTTCTTTAAGCAGGCACAAATGTTCGGCTTTACAGGTACGCCTATTTTTCCTGTGAACTGTCAAAGCATTGGTGGCGTGAAATACACCACAGAATATCTATTCCCTAAACGACTGCATAAATATGTGATTGTCGATGCGATAGCAGATAAAAATGTTTTACCATTTCAAATTGATTATGTGGGGCAATTTACCGCTCATCAGGTGAATGCAGGTGATGAAAAAATACAAGGCATCGATACTAAAGAACTGTATGACAACCCTGAGCGCTTAGAAAAAATTGTACGTTATATTTTAAAAAATCATGACAAAAAAACTGCAAAACGCGAATTTTGTTCAATGTTTTGTGTCAGCTCAGTAGATGTCCTGCTTCAATATTATGCAATATTTGCCAAAGTCCAAGCAGAGTTGGTTGCAGAAGCGGACAAGAAGGAAGAAATTTATACCCCTTTAGTGATTGGTACGATTTTTTCTTTTGGAGCGCAGGACACGACAAACGACGCCAATGACTCTGCAACAGGCACGATTTCTGAAGAAGAACTTGAACAGCCGAGTCAAGTTGATATGGGGCGTAAAGCGCAACTTGAACGGATCATTGCAGAATTTAATACGCGCCATCTGACTAGCTATAACTGTGACGAAGGATTTTATGAATATTATAAAAATCTAGGTGATCGCGTTAAGTACTTCAAAGTCCCTAAACCACCTAAAGAAGTTGGGGAGTTGAAAGGTCCGCCAATTGATTTGCTGTTGGTGGTGAATATGTTCCTGACAGGTTTTGACTCATTGCCACTTAATACGATTTATGTCGACAAGAACTTAAAATATCACGGTTTAATTCAGGCTTTTTCGCGTACAAACCGTATTTATAAGCCAACAAAAGCTTTTGGTAATGTCGTGTGTTTTAGAAATTTAAAGCAGGCAACAGATAAAGCTCTTTCTACTTTTGCAGACGACCAAAATTTTGAGCAAGTGATTGTGCCACCGTTGGATCAACAATTAGCAGAATTTAATAAGTGTGTTAGTGAATTAAGAAAAATAACACCTGAGTGTCAGTCAGTAGATGATCTAAAACTCGAAAGTCAGCAGTTGCAGTTTATTCAAGCTTTTCGTGATGTGATTCGTCTACATTCACAACTGAAAATGTATACAGACTTTGATGTTGATAACGCAGTTATAGTGCCGCAAGAACTTGAAGACTATAAATCTAAATATAAAGATTTATATGACAGAATAAATAAAGGTACAGCAGTTGAAAAAGATTCAGTGCTACGTGACGTGAATTTTGCTTTAGATTTTATTATTAGTGATTATGTAAATCAGGATTATATTTATACATTATTAAATATGATTGCTGCTGCGCCACCGTCCTCGATTCAAAGAGCGAAACAGCAGCAACAACTCCAATCTTTACTCAGTAATGACCGAAAAATGTATAAAAAAATGGATTTGATTCAGAAATTTATTGATGAACAAATACCACGAATGCTGAATGGCCAAAGTGTTCAAGATGCATTTAAGCAGTTTTGGGATGCAGAAAAACAGCAAGCCTACGATGTTTTTTGTAAAGATGAAAATCTTGTGATGGATGAGTTTAAAAAAGTGGTTAAACGATTTGATTTTACTGAACGTTTTCCGCACGCACATGAAATTCGTCCATTGCCAAAAAACAAGCCTTCAGCACTGGTGAGTAAAGTCTATTTTGAGGGATTGCATCAGAAAACCAATGCGATTTTAGAAAAATATGATTTACGGATTTAAACGTTAAGCTAAGTTATGAAAAATATTTGCTTAAAAGGAGGATTCTTTTTTTATGGAATTTAAGAACCTTATCCTGTTTATTCAATAATTGTATGATTAAATTTCTTAGAATAAATATGATTTAAAAACAAATCACAAAGTGAGGCGAAAATTAAATTTCGCGCCAAACTTCATTCTTATCTTTCAATGAAATCACAAAGTTAAATTTGTCATCATTACTTACCAAAAGGCCTTCTGGCGTTTGCATAATCACTTTTAGAACGGTACCAGTTTCAAAAACCAAAGGACTGCAATTTTCTTTATTTAATGTAATTGGTTTGAGTAATTCAACAATTGCACTTTCCATTTTACTTCCCCAAGCATAGGTTGTTAATTGAACTTAGCATATTATTGGCGAAGAAACATGTTTTGTAAATGACGTGAGCTACATCGCAGAAAATATTTTAGAGAATTCCATAACTTAAGTTTAAATAATGGTTAAATAATTTATGGATTTTAATTTATTGATATCAAAGAAAATTTATAAAATTACAAATTTTTTAAGTGTATCTGTATGCTTAAGATGCGTTTTTTGTTCCACAAACAATGACCAAATCATCAAAAGGGCATGATTAATAATGAATTTAAGGTGAACTTCAGTTTTCATACTTAAGCTAACCGAAGGATGTGTCATCGTGTATTTGATTGTTAAATTTCAGATTAAACAGCGTTAAATATTCAATCTGAATAACAAAATTGATGAAATAAAACTTATCATCAGCAACTCAAACTAAAAACAAAGATTCAGGGAAATGTAGGACCAATGTTTAAATCTTTTTTTCCAAATCCAAAATGGTTTTTTGGATCATTCCTTATATGGTTCGTGATCAATATTGTCTTGTGGTATAGCGGTGGCAATAGTTGGGGTACGATGTTCGGTTTAGCTGCAAATTATCATCAAGCAGAACTACCTATTGGTGTCAGCCGATTTTGGAGTCCCAAATTTTTATGGTTCTATGTTTGGTTTTTTGTAGCAACGGCGCTTTTTGCAGCCTTTTGGAAGATCAAATCAGATAATCCTTGGCAGCGATGGTCAGTGTGGGGAACCGCACTTATTCTGTTTAATGTTTGGTTTAGTGTGGAATGTAATGTCGTGATCAATGCTTGGTATAACCCATTCTATGACCTGATCCAGAAAATGCTTTCAGGTGGTGGGGGCGAAGTGACGATGCTATATTCTGAGATACTGACTTTTCTCTATGTGGCCATGGTGTATGTCACACTGGCGGTATTGAACCTGTTTTTCGTCAGTCATTATGTTTTTCGTTGGCGTACTGCGATGAATGACTTTTATACAGCGCATTGGGAAAAACTGAGAACCATCGAAGGTGCCTCACAGCGTATTCAAGAAGACACGATGCGTTTTGCGAGAACCACAGAAGGACTTGGAGTTAGCTTAGTTGAATCGGTGATGACCTTAATTGCATTTCTACCTGTGCTGTTAACTTTATCAACACATGTAAAGAAATTACCTGTCGTGGGGGAAATCGCCTATGCATTGGTTTGGGCGGCAGTTCTTTGGGCAGTATTAGGGACAGTTATTTTAATGTTGGTGGGTTATAAACTACCGGGTTTGGAGTTTAATAATCAAAAAGTCGAAGCAGCATATCGTAAAGAATTAGTTTATGGTGAAGATTATGCAGATCGAGCAGACCCTCTCACATTAAAAGAATTATTTACTAAAGTCCGATTTAATTATTTTAGACTGTATTTTCACTATGCTTATTTCAACCTGGTTCGTATTTGGTATATGCAGCTTGATAATATTTATGGGTTCTTTATATTGTTCCCAAGTATTGCAGCGGGAACAATCACGCTCGGTATATTAATGCAAATATTAAATGTCTTTGGGCGTGTACGTGATTCTTTCCAATACCTGATTTCCTCATGGACAACCATTATCGAACTGATTTCTATTTATAAGCGTTTAAGAGCATTTGAAGAAAAAATTAATAATTGATTTTATAAGTTTAAAATAGACCTGCACTAAAATGCAGGTTTTTTTATGACTTTAATTTTAAGTTAATATATTTCAATAAAATCAATAGATTAATATTTTTAGATGAGCTGTTTTTTTACTCGATTCCATATTGTCGCTCGAATCATGGATAGGCCCAGCTTTATATTATTATTAATAATAGAGGCTTGTTCTGATGGCAGATTTGATAAGCACATAGCGATACATAAATGCTTGCGAAATAACCTAAAAGGGAACGATGATGACCGTTCACCAAGGATAAACAAATACACTTAAATAAAATGTGAAATTCATCAAATTAAAATTAACAACATATGCACACATCTCAAACGTGTACGATTTTAGTGATTAAATTTATAAAAATAATAAATAAAATCAAGATTATAAAATTGTGAAAGGCACTAAATTACGCTATTTTTTAAAGGTGAAATTTTTGAGATTTTTGCTGTGAATTTAAAGGCAATGTTATGGGTGGGGAGTATTGGATTTGCATTACATGGTTGTACAACCATGCAGAGTTTAAACCCAAATTCATTTAATCATTATGCATCACCACAAGAAGTGATTAATCAAAAAGGGCTAAATAGCTCAAATGGGAAGGCGAAAGAATACGTCTATGATTGGGGGCCACAAAAGAAAAATATGGAAGCAGAATCAGTTATACCCAAGCAAAATATGAGCAGTTACTGCCAAGCCAAAAATGGCAAATTTATTCAACTGAATAAAAGCAATTTGAACCAAGTCAAAAATGCATGGAGTCGTAAATTATTAGCGACCTATAGCAGTATAAAACAGGGCACAGGCGTATTTCAGTGTAGTCAGGCAGATGGACAACGCTGGATGGTTGCAATTGAACCCGTTTCAGAGCGTAAATCAAATGACCGTTCTGAAACCCGCTTAGTGAGTTTGTATACAGCAATTATTGGACCCGAAGAACGTCGCAAAAATTATAATAAACAAGAAGAAGCTGTAGCTAAAAAAGCCACACCAAGCAAAGCCAAAGCAACGACAACAAAAAGCAATGCGAAAGAGGAAGCAAAAAAAGAAGTAGAGACTAAAAAAGAAACCAAAGCCAAAGAGCCTGAAAAAAAACCTGTAGTGAAACCAGTTGCAGAAACATCTCAGCAGATACAAATGCGTTTATATGTCAATGCACGACGTGACCTGAATGCCGGAAAAAACCAAGTCACTGCTTGTAATAATGCACAGCGTGCTTATAGCTATGGCAAATTAAATGGTGCAAATGCCAATCGGGCCTATGCTGAATCAGGCATGCTCGTTGCGAAATGCTTAACATCAGTGCCTGCATATAGCAAAAGTTATCCAAACGCCAATGCAAGAGCAAAAGGCATCCTACAAAACTTAGCGACCAACTATAACCACGCAGGGGCAAAAAATATGTTGAATCGTATGAAATAAACTTCAACAGGATAAAAGCCATTTGGGGAAATAAGCTTTTATCCTGATCCAATGATGTACTCAGATAAAATTTTAAAAAATAATAAGGAAAAACCATGAGTTCAGTAAATGAAACTTATTTTAATGCACCATTATTTGACCGAGAATTAACAGAGATTACAGTCAATATCGAGCAAACACCCTTCTTTTTGAATGATCGTGGGCATCCAACATATTTAGCATCACTTGGGGCAGGAATTCATTTAATTACCGAGTCAGCCACCAATGCGAAAATGACGATGGGAAATCCCTACGATGTGCCTTCCGAAATTTCGACTAAAATTACCAATTGGGGGGAGCAAACGGAGCTTGAATTTGAAGGGCAACACTTCGAGTTTATGCCATTGGTGGCAAGCAAAGAAACCGCGGCAGCTTTTGGTATCACCTTAGTTCAAGCAGGTGAAGCGATTCAGATTCATTCAAATCAAAAAGTACTGTCAGAGATTCATTATGAATACGGCATGATGGCAGGGCATTATTTGCCTTATGAAAATGCAACATCAAATTTAAATGGCTGTAAAACTTTAACGCCATTTGTCATTACTGATTTAGAACACCATGATTTTCCGCATATATTTAGCGCCACCGATCGGGATCAATTGCCACTCGTCATCTCAGTAGGACGCTATTTTCCAAATCTAGGCAAGATCTACTTGGCAGATTTATGGGTCAATCCGGGAGATGCTTTATACATTCCTGCGAAACCAAAATATTTGAATCCTGAGTTTATTGACCTACATAATAACCGTAATGCAGCACTTGCATGTTGGCGAGGGGATAGCAATAAATCGACATTGACCACCCATAGTTTGCTCGATACCCATGGACATTTTTATTGGTATTGGAATAGAAGGCCAACGATTCATCCTCTCATCTATGCACCGACTAGCAAAAATGAATAGTTGAGTTACACAGACCAAACAGCAAATACAGCACTTCATGATACAAAGGTGACTTAAGTTTTGGGAGTTTGGTCTATGGCTTACGGTTTATCTAAAAAAATACATCTACGTTTTTCCCGACCAGCAGGTTTGGCTTTATTGACGCTCATGATGCTCGGGACGACTCAGGTGAGTTTGGCGAGTCCGACGGTCGATCAGCTCAGTCAATGTTTAGTGAAATCGACCACTGCGGCGGATAAAACAGCAGTTTTACAATGGACTTTTTCAGCATTGGCAGCGCATCCAGATTTAAAACAATACAGTAATGTCAGTGATGCGCAAAAAACGCAACTCGATAAAAATCTGGCTCAAGTGATGCAGCGAATCTTGGTTGAGCAATGTTCTACACAAACGCAGGCCGTGATTAAAGCTGATGGTCTACAGGCTGTAGGTGATAGTTTTCAAGAGCTTGGTAGTATCACTGGGGATGAAATTTTAAAGACGCCTGAAATTAAACAACAACTACAAGGCGTACTCCGTTATGTCGATTTGAATAAATTGGTGACCAAATTTTTAACCCCAGAAATTTGGAATAAATTGGGTATTACCCGATAAGGTTTTTAAATTTGAAATACATATTTTTAAGTTAAATAATGATGTAAATGAGCGCTGTTTAGCGCTCATTTACATTATGGATTAGCTAATAATTATTCAAAAACCAGCACACTTTTACCTTTGGTATGACCTTCTAAAATATCGCCATAGGCTTGCTGTGCATTCTTAAATTCATATTCACGGCTGACTGTCCATGTGAAACGACCTTCAGCAATTCCATCGACGACATGTTGTAAGTTTTTAGTGTTACGTTTAACCCATACTGGCTGAATTTTATTTGAAGATAATTTTCTAGCTGCAATACTTCCCATAAATCCGCCAACTTTGACCACAGCAAGAGAGGATTGAGTTGCTTCTTCCGAGCCGATCATATCAATAGAGACATCAAAAGGTGTTGGATGTACTGCTTTTAGACGTTCAACTAAACCTTCTCCATAAGTGACAGGTGTAGCGACTAGTTTGCGAATATAGTCTTGATTGGCTGCTGATGCTGTTGCGACAACCTCAATGCCTTTTTCTACTGCGAGCTGTACCACAATTGAACCGACTCCGCCTGAGCCGCCATGTACCAGTAAAGATTGAGCAGGGCCCGTTTCATCTAAAATGGTCATGGCCGTTTGTGCTGCGCCTGCAATTGTTCCCGCAATAGACCAATCAATATTTTGGGGTTTACGGATCAAATTTGCTAGTGGTACATCAATCACGGTTGCATGGGTAAAAGCACCGCCTGAACCGAGCACTTCATCGCCAACAATCCATTCATTTTGAGAGCTGTCTACTTCTGCAATGATGCCTGCATATTCTGTACCAAAGGTTTGCGGTAGGGCCGCATGTTTAAATTCACCTGTCATGCGACGTGCGTCAATGGGGTTAATACCAGAGGCTTTAACGTGAATGCGTGCCATGCCTGCAGCTAGTGGAGGCAGTTCGTATTGTGCAAATTCGAGCACTTCAGGTTGGCCGTATTGGTGTGCTGCTAAGATGGTTGATTTCATTTTTGTGCCTATTCATATCTGGTTTTTTAAATCATGGTTGAATTATAGGCAGGTGGTGTTTATGGATTACAGAGCGAAATTTGCATTAGATTTTTCTATAAATAGAACAGTGCTTAAAATTAGTATGGATATGTGCACTGTTTTTGTTATTTTATTTTAGTGTGGAAATGAATGGAAAAATAAAAATGGTATTCCTAGTAAAGACATTTGTATCTATAAATTTATAAAGGGATAGTTATGATTAAGCAATTTATATGCGCGCTGATGGTTGTTTTGGGTTTTATACAAATGGCACAGGCAGAAGACCGATCGTTGAGTAAGCATTTTACAGCGTGTATGGACAAAGCTGGCGGTGTGACTGCAAGCATGGTGGAGTGCACAGCAGCGGAAACAAAACGTCAGGATATACGTTTAAATGAAGCTTATAAAAATTTGATGAACACCTTAAGCGCAACACGTAAAAAAGAACTGCAAAATACACAGCGTTTATGGATGAAGTATCGGGATGCGAACTGTAACTTTTATTATGATCCGAATGGCGGTTCAATTGTACGTGTAACCAGTGCTGGCTGTTTCATGGATATGACAGCAGAAAGGGCGAATGAGTTGGAGAATTTTTTAAAGTATTAATGATTAGCTCTCCTTTGCGGGATAGGAATTTAAAACTCGCTCACATTAATAATTTTCTAAAACCTCTCCCTAGCCCTCTCCTTGAAGGAGAGGGGACTTTCAATATTAAATTCATGTTGTTATATGATTCGTAATGAAAGCTCCTTCTCCCATTGGGAGAAGGCGGGGGATGAGGGTATCAGAAGTCACGCATAAAGAAAGACTTTGAAAGTTGAACACGTCCTAAGTCTTCGAGTTTAGCGATAGACGATACTTTTTTGATGGTCATGTTGTTTTTGGTGTGAAGTATTGGATTGATTGTAGGTTTAAATCATGCAATTGTAATACTTTGATTGGAATATGAAGCTTGGTTATATTTAAAAAAATTATTAGCATGGAAAAATCGATATCTTAGATGTGGTTTAGCTGTATTTTAAAATCATAAGAAAATTTAGTTTAAGAATAATTAATGCAATTATTTGATAAAAGAGGAATTATGAGTAAAGAAAGTAACTTTGAAAAATATGGACTTATATTAATTGGAATTATGGGGTTAGTTGGAGGAAGTGTAAAAGCTTATGAATTTTTTTTAGATAAAAATTTAAACTCTATCCCATCATTATCACCCAGCGAATATGATTTAAATTTGCAAAAAGAGGGGGTTCTAGATAAAAATTTTAGGTATACAAATAAGCCCATTGTCTATGAATTATATAGATCTACAACAAAAGAACTTAATAGGCACACTCCGATAGACATGGGTGATGGTGTGCTAATGACTCAAGCTTTAAAATTAAAAGGTATGTCTGCTTATAGTTATTCTCTTTCAATCGAAAAAAATAATCTTTCAGATCAAAGTGTAGAGTATTTTAATAATAACAAACACAATTTGAAATCAATATTCTGTAATCAAGTAAAAAAACATGTCCATTATAAAGTTAATAACATGATTGAGAAATTTATGTATTATGATGTGGCAGGAGAATTCCTATTTGAATACCAAATAAGAGCTGATGAATGCTAAGCTAAATAAGTGATAGAAACTGAATTATTGAAATTATATGTATGGTTGCATATTAAATAAAAACCCGCTTTCGCGGGTTTTTCTTCTAAAGAAAGATCAGCCTTAACCAATCAATTTCTTCATCAATTCATTTACTTGCGCAGGGTTTGCTTTACCTTTTGCTGCTTTCATCACTTGACCAACAAGACCGTTAAAGGCTTTCTCTTTACCAGATTTATACTCTTCAACCATCTTCTCGTTAGCAGCAAGTACGTCTTTAATAATCGCTTCAATCGCGCCTGTATCAGTTTCCTGTTTCAAGCCTTTTTCAGCAATAATCTCGTCCGCAGTTTTGCCTTCTTCCCACATAAAGCCGAACACTTGTTTCGCAATTTTGCCATTAATGGTGTTATCCACAATACGTGCAATCATGCCGCCAAGTTTCTCTGCTGATACAGGAGAGTCGGCAAGGTCTAAGCCCGCTTTGTTTAAAGCGCCTGAGAATTCGCCCATCACCCAGTTCGCAGCAACTTTGCCTTGTGCAGCACCGCCCGCAGCTTTTACCACGTCTTCATAAAACTCTGACATTTCACGAGTAAGCGTAAGCACGTGAGCATCGTACTCAGTTACACCAAAGTCAGCCACAAAGCGCGCACGGCGTGCAGCAGGAAGCTCAGGAAGGGCAGCACGTGCCGCTTCAATTTGCGCATCTGCAATCACAACAGGCAACAAGTCAGGGTCTGGGAAGTAGCGGTAATCGTTCGCTTCTTCTTTAGAACGCATAGAACGCGTTTCCATCTTCACAGGGTCGAACAAACGTGTTTCTTGGTCGATGGTGCCGTCCCATTCCAGAATTTCCATTTGACGTTCAATTTCAACATTGATCGCCTGTTCAATGAAACGGAATGAGTTCAGGTTTTTCAATTCACAACGTGTGCCGAACGGTTGACCTGGACGACGTAAAGACACGTTACAGTCGGCACGGAAAGAACCTTCTGCCATGTTACCGTCAGAAATGCCTAACCAACGCACTAAAGTGTGGATCGCTTTAATGTAGGCAACCGCTTCTTCAACCGAACGCATATCAGGTTCAGATACGATTTCAAGTAAAGGTGTGCCTGCACGGTTTAAATCGATACCAGATTGGCCTTCAAATTGGTCATGGATCGATTTACCTGCATCTTCTTCAAGGTGCGCACGTGTTACGCCAATGCGCTTAACCGTACCATCTTCAAGTTGAATGTCGATATGACCCAAGCCCACAATCGGGTTGTCCATTTGGCTGATTTGGTAGCCTTTTGGAGAGTCAGGGTAGAAATAGTTTTTACGTGCAAATACAGAAGCTTGGTCGATGTAAGCATCGATACCCAAACCAAAGCGAATTGCAAGATCAACCACTTCTTTGTTGAGTACAGGCAATACGCCCGGCATTGCAAGGTCAACTAGGCTCGCTTGTGTATTTGGGTCTTGACCAAATGTGGTAGATGAGCCTGAGAAAATTTTAGTATTGGTCGCAAGCTGAGTGTGAATCTCAATACCAATCACCACTTCCCAACCATCAATCAGGTTAGATTTTGGTTTAGCAGCGTTTTTAGCCATTATGCATTCTCCTCAGCAATTGCAGCGCGTTGTGTATGCCAATCCGTTGCTTGTTGGTACTGATGCACCACAGACAACAATTGAGACTCTGACCAGTAATTACCAATCAGCTGTAAGCCAACAGGCAAATTGTCTTTGTCAAAACCAACAGGCGCGTTAATCGCAGGCAGACCTGCCAAGTTCACTGCGATGGTGTAGATGTCACCTAAGTACATTTCTACAGGAGACAGGTTTGCACCAATCTTATATGCAGTTGTCGGTGCAGCAGGGGCAGCAATCACGTCTACAGATTCAAATGCTTTTAAGAAGTCTTGTTGAATTAAACGACGTACTTTTTGTGCTTTCACATAATAAGCATCGTAGTAACCCGCAGAAAGCGCGTATGTACCAATCAGGATACGTTGCTGAACTTCTTTACCAAAACCTTCAGAACGTGAACGTTTGTACAAGTCCATTAAGTCCACAGGATTTTCACAGCGGTAACCATAACGTACACCATCAAAACGCTGTAAGTTTGAAGATGCTTCAGCAGGAGCAATCAGGTAATACGTTGGAACATAGGCATCAGTCATGGTCAAATCAATCTCAACCAAGATTGCGCCCATTTCTTCTAACTTTTTCAGTGATTCTTCAACGCGTGCTTTCACGTCTGCATCTAAACCAGCAACATTAAAGTACTGTTTCGGAATACCAATGCGTAATCCTTTTACCGATGTGCCGTTGAGGTTCGCCACGTAGTTATCGACGTCTTTTTCAACCGAAGTTGAATCTTTCGCATCATGACCTGCCATCACGTTCATCAGGTAAGCACAGTCTTCAGCCGAACGCGCCATTGGGCCGCCTTGGTCTAAAGATGATGCATACGCGATCATACCGAAACGAGAAACACGACCGTAAGTTGGTTTAAGACCAGTCAAACCACAGAAAGATGCAGGTTGACGGATTGAACCGCCTGTATCTGTACCTGTTGCGAACGGCGCAAGATCAGCCGCTACCGCAGCAGCAGAACCGCCTGAAGAACCACCTGGAACATGATTTAAGTTCCAAGGGTTAGCCGTTGCGCCATAAAATGAATTTTCAGAGGTTGAACCCATGGCGAATTCATCCATGTTCACTTTACCTAAAGTGACAAGGCCCGCAGCTTTACCTTTCGCTACAACGGTCGCGTCGTAAGGAGAGATAAAATTGTCCAGCATTTTAGAACCAGCAGTGGTTTTAATGCCTTGGGTACAGAAAATATCTTTATGTGCAATTGGTACACCAGTCAACGCACTTGCATTGCCTGATTTAATTGCAGCATCAGCCGCATCTGCTTGCGCAAGTGCTTGTTCAGCTGTCACGGTCACGTATGACTTGACTTGAGCATCGATTTTTTCAATGCGTTTTAAATAGTGTTCAGTCAATTCGCGTGAAGAAAATTTAGCGCCAGCCAAACCTTCAGACAATTCACGAATTGATAAGCGATGTAAATCTGTCATGAGAAATATTTCTTTACGTTTAATTTGAAAAAATGTTGATCTGAATAAAAACTATTCAATCACACGCGGAACAAGGTACAAGCCATCCTGTACGGCAGGAGCAACTGCTTGATATGCTTCGCGATGATTGGTCTCAGATACCACGTCTTCACGTAAGGGCTGTGGATTGTCGAATGGACTTTTTAGTGGTTCAACACCGTCAGTATCGATGCCTTTCAGGGTTTCCATCATGCCTAAAATTTTATTTAAACTTTGAGCATAGTCAGCAGATTGCGCTTCATCTAGCGACAATCGAGCCAGATGGGCAATCGCTGAAACTGTTTGTGCATTTAGATCTGCAGAATGCTGTGCATCCGATGTAGACATAACATTACCTAATCAGTATTAAAAAAATTCAAAATATCGTGGCTTATAATAAGCGATTGACTTGTTCAAATCATCACATTTAGTTAAAGTTGCCACCTTGCGTCCATATAAAAGTTTAACTGAGAACGTCCCCGTGATTCTAAAACGACTAATTGGCTTGTTTTCGCCGGATCTTGCCATTGATTTAGGCACTGCAAATACACTTATTTATGCGCCAGGACGAGGCATTATATTAAATGAACCGACGGTGGTGGCAATTCGCCACAGTGGTTCACAAAAAATCGTTGCCGCAGTAGGTCTTGACGCGAAGCAAATGCTAGGTCGTACACCTGCAAATATTTCTGCGATTCGCCCAATGAAAGATGGTGTGATTGCAGATTTTGAAGTCACTGAAACGATGTTGAATCAATTCATTGGCAAAGTGCACGAAAAACGTTTGTTCCCACCTGCACCGCGTGTCGTGGTGTGTGTGCCATGTAAATCGACGTTGGTGGAACGCCGTGCAATCCGTGAAGCTGTATACAATGCAGGTGCACGTGAAGTTCGCTTAATTGAAGAGCCAATGGCTGCTGCAATTGGTGCAGGTATGCCTGTTGAGCAAGCCTGTGGTTCGATGGTTGTCGATGTTGGTGGTGGTACAACTGAAATCGCGATCATTTCACTTCAAGGTTGTGTCTATGCAGACTCACTACGTATCGGTGGTGATGTATTTGATGAACAAATCATTAACTACGTGCGTAAAGCACATGGTTGTGTGATTGGTGAAACCACTGCAGAAAACATCAAAAAAGAAGTTGGTATGGCGCTTCCAGAAGAAGGTGCAAAACCTTTGGAAATCGAAGTCCGTGGTCGTAACTTGGCTGAAGGTGTACCTCGTGCGATTACCGTAACTTCTGATGAAGTGACTCAAGCGATTTCTGATCCACTGCAAAACATTGTGGCTGCGGTTAAATCTGCACTAGAGCAAACGCCACCTGAGTTGTCTTCAGACATCGCAGAACGCGGTATTGTGTTGACTGGTGGCGGTGCATTACTTCGCAATCTTGATAAGCTTCTTGCAAAAGAAACAGGTCTTCCTGTCGTGGTTGCAGAAGATCCACTATCATGTGTTACACGTGGTGGTGGTAAGGTTCTCGAATTCTTCGATAACCCAAATCATGACATGTTATTTGTAGGCTAAGAAAAGGACTCGGCGGGTGCAAACGCAACTGTTTTCAAGACAACCGCCATCTTTTCGCTCATTTATCATTGCGGTGATTACATGCTTGGTGGTGCTTTTCTTTGATTGGCGCATGCCACATGTAATTCAACCGGCCAGAGACGTCTTGTATGCGGCATATAATCCAATTTATGCACTAGCAAGCTATCCAGTGTTATCGCGAGAATGGCTGAATCAACAAACCAAGTCTGAAGCTCAATTACGTCGTGAAAATACCGCGATGCAAGCAGAGTTAATTCAGGCTCAAGTCCGTTTACAGAAACTTTCTGAACTTTCTGCTGAAAATACTCGACTACGTGGACTACTCGATACACCACTCATCATTGATGGTCGTATGGAGATTGCCGAAGTCATTGGTACTGATGCTGATCCCTTACGTCATATTATTGTGATTAACCGTGGAGCCAGCAGTCAGCTTAAAGTGGGACAAACTGTACTCGATGACAAGGGCATTATGGGGCAAATTATCAATGTTTACCCGCATAGTAGCCGTGTCATGTTGCTCTCAGACAAAGAGCACTCTTTATCTGTGCGTCTGGAACATACTGGTATGCGCGCAATCGTTACGGGTACAGGTGACTTAGGTCGACTTAAGATGGAATACGTGCCAACCAGTGCGAATATCAAAGTCGGTGAAAAAGTCTATAGCTCAGGTCTAGGGGCACATTTCCCAGCGGGTTATTTGGTGGGTACAGTGTCGAAAGTCAGTCGTCACAATAGCGGTGAATTTGCCCAAATTGATATCAATCCTGCTGCCCAATTGGCAGGTGGTCATCATGTGGTTGTGCTATTTTCCGATTCTTTAGCGATGGAGCAACCGCATGTCACTCGCTAAGCTTAGTCGTCATACAGAGCGCGACCCATTATTTCCGATTATCTTTTCCATCATTTTGGCATCCGTGCTGATGGTGTATCCGCTTTCTTATGACTTATCGGGTTGGCGTCCATTATTCATGATGATGATCATGCTATTTTGGGTACTCTGTCAGCCGACATGGTGCGGTGTTTGGTTTGCATTTGCCACAGGTCTCTTTACGGACTTGTTGACTGATGCACCTTTTGGCATGAACGCACTGAGTTTTGTGGTCATTGCATTTGTGACGCGCTTTTTAACGCGTGAACGTCGTATCCTTACATTTGGTAATTTGTGGATTATTGCTGCAATGGCAATTTTCGCGCATTTACTGTTTGTGTGGATTGTTCAAGTGATGGGTGGGGCACAGTTTTCATTTGCTCGCCATTGGCAGCCAATTGTTACTAGCTTAATCATTTGGCCAATCATGTATTACTTCCTGAGAAAATGGCGCATATAATTTTAGCTTCGAGTTCTCCTCGACGACGCGAACTAATGCAACAATTAGGTCTGGAATTTGAAATTTTCAGTCCAGATATTGATGAGTCCGTGTTGGAAGGAGAACCTATAGCGGATTATGTAGAGCGTTTAGCACGTGCCAAAGCTTGCGCAGTACAACAACAATTCCCTGATGCTATCGTTATTGCCGCGGATACTAGTTTAGGCGTAGATGAGCACATTTTAGGAAAACCAGCGTCGAAAGCACATGCTTTTTCTATGTGGGAAATGATCTCTGGACGAAAAC
This sequence comes from Acinetobacter sp. YH12069, assembly GCF_013419675.1. Lineage (NCBI taxonomy): Bacteria > Pseudomonadati > Pseudomonadota > Gammaproteobacteria > Moraxellales > Moraxellaceae > Acinetobacter > Acinetobacter sp. YH12069. The sequence continues at coordinate 80,900 of NZ_VOZS01000005.1, forward strand.
ATGATGTGTTTTCAGGTGTTTGTGTCAGTACAAAAGATCAAATATACAGTATAGTAGTGCGTACACAGGTTGAATTTCAAACGCTAAGTCTAGCTGACATGGAAAGCTATTGGGCAACAGGTGAACCAATCGGCAAGGCGGGAGCCTATGCTATTCAAGGAATTGCTGCGCGCTATATTCCTTGTATTGAAGGGAGCTACAGCAATGTTGTTGGGCTGCCTTTGCATGAAACCGTACAGTTATTACAGATAGTTAAGGCATTAAATTAACTGCTGCAACACAAGAATTTTTATAATGTTTTGAGTTTTGATATGTCTGACGAGTTGTTGATTAACGTCACACCGATGGAATGTCGGGTGGCGTTGATTCAAAACGGTACGGTCAATGAATTATTTGTTGAGCGCACCGTGAAGCGTGGGTTAGTGGGCAATATTTATAAAGGGAAAGTTGTTCGCGTGCTTCCGGGTATGCAGGCTGCTTTTATTGATATTGGATTGTCGAGAACGGCTTTTTTACATATCAATGATATGGTCTGGCAGCGCAATCAACCAACCCCGAATGTTTTTGAGCTGTTACAACCAGGGCAAGTACTCACCGTACAAGTCATGAAAGATATGTTGGGTACCAAAGGTGCACGACTATCAACTGATCTTTCTATTCCTTCTCGTTACCTTGTTTTAATGCCATATGGCAGTCATACCGGTGTTTCTCAGCGCATTGAGTCTGAAGAAGAACGAGATCGCTTGCGTAGCATGATTGAACGCATTCAAAAGGAACACAACTTACCGGGTTCAGTCATCGTTCGTACTGCTGCCGAAGGTATTCCTGAATGTGAAATTGCGCAGGACATGGCCTATTTAGCAAAACTGTGGGAATACATACAACGTAAACAACGCAGTATTGTCGTACCATCTTTGATTTTTGAAGAGCTACCTTTACCGCAACGCGTCATCCGTGATTTAGCCAACGAAGAAACGTCTAAAATTCAGGTCGACTCACGCGAAGTACATGGCAAATTGCAAGAGTTTGTCCAAGAATTTGTACCGAGTATGCAAAATCGCTTACTGCATTATCCAGGTGAGCGTCCAATTTTTGACTTGTACAATGTCGAAGAAGATATTCAGAAAGCCTTACAGACACGTGTAGCACTTAAGTCTGGCGGCTATCTGATGATCGATCAAACTGAAGCCATGACCACGATTGATGTCAATACTGGCTCCTACGTAGGTGGTCGTTCGCTTGAAGACACTGTGTTTAAAACCAATATGGAAGCCACACAGGTCATTGCACGTCAGCTTCGACTACGTAACTTGGGCGGGATTATCATTATTGACTTCATTGATATGCAAGAAGCACATCATCGAGAAGAAGTGATGAGCCAGTTTGAGAAAATGCTCGAGCGCGATCATGCAAAAACCAAGATCACTCAAGTTTCTGAGCTGGGTTTGGTGGAAATGACTCGGAAACGCACCCGTGAATCTTTAGAGCATCTACTTTGTGATTCTTGCCCGACCTGTCAGGGGCGTGGTTATGTGAAAACGGCTGAAACAGTTTGCTATGAAATTTTCCGTGAAATCTTGAGATATGCACGTGCTTATGAGTCACAAAGTGGTTTTACCGTGGTGGCACATCCGTCGGTGATTGACCGATTGTTAACTGCTGAAGCACCTGCGGTAGCTGATTTAGAGCACTTTATTAGCCGTGTGATCAAGTTCCAAGTGGAAAATTTATATACGCAAGAGCAATACGATATCATTCTGAGCTGAAATTGTAACAGAATATCGTTAAACACTTGTTACAACTGAGATTTTACTTTTGAACTGTTATTTTGAATACTAGACACATCAAATAGCCAAAGCCATTTTCCTGCATTGGACTTGAAAATGGTTTAGCAAAAAGAGGTGTACTATGGGTGTTAGTAAAACAGTAATGAAAAGTGGTCTTAAAACTGTTGTTGAAGCAAAAGCGATCCATTCAGGTTATATCGTGGATGAACGTGGTAATGAAGTTCAAATTACAGCGTCTATGATTCGTTCTGCTTGTCATCAGTTACTTAAACAGTGCCGAGCTATCAAAGCTTAAATATTGAAATATAAATAATGTAATCCAGAGGGTTAAAGTGCTAACGCGCAATTCTAAAATATTTAATGCGCTAAAATTTTATAAATAATGGAAAATAAACTTAATTATCAGTTCGTATCTACAAGTCATAATTAAACAATAACAACGGATTTGTTCACCTAAATTTTAGCTTATACACGTAAATTGCTCCAAAAAATCACTCAAAGTTCAAATGATAAAAACCCGTCTAGATTGTTTAATTTAGACGGGTTTTTAATTTTTTTGATGGTTCAATCTGCTGATGAATTGATACAAAATCTAGAAACAGGCGGTTAGCTAACCGCCTGTAACTTTGGGGAATCTTGGTTCACAATAGTTTCAAATCGTTGAATTTCTTCTTCCAAATGCGTGAGTAAATTTTGCATTTTTGGCAGCGCATTACGACATGCCGTTAAACCCACTTCAAGCTTATCTAAATAGCTGGTCATGGTGATATTAAGCGCTTGACCATCCAAAACAATGGACGCTGGGTAGAGCGCTTCTAAACGTGCACCATTCCAATATAACGGCTCTTGTGGGCCGGGAACATTCGAAATGACCAAGTTAAAGGCCTGACGTTTTGGCATGAAGCCTGATGCAATATTTAAACCTGCTGCACTGTAGACAAAAGCACTGTAGTTTAAAATTTGATTCGAGTTCATCCGCTTAAAGCGCTCTTTGGCATTGAGCACACTACGACGCACAATCTTCAACCGTTCTAGCGGATCTTCTTTATGGGTTCCAAGATTGGCCAAAATCATGGTAATACGGTTTGACATATCTGAATCATCGGTACGAACTGATGCAGGCACCATGGCAATCAATGGCTTTTTAGGTAAAGCATTTTGTGTAATTAAATATTCACGTAATGCGCCTGAACAAATTGCAAGCACAATATCGTTAATTGTTACGCCGAGTGACTTGGCAATATGTGACAAACGTGAAAATTCAAAAGACTGAGCAGCGAAACGACGAGAAGAACTAACCCGTTGGTTTAATATTGAACTCGGCGCTTGGAAACTAGACACATAATCTGGGTTGCGCCCCATATCTTTCATTACTGTTTGTGACAGTTCGTACAAAACTCGTGGAGTTGAGTCAAGTTGTCCCTTAATGGTCGATAACAGACCTTTCATACGACTGGATTTAGGCTGTTTCAGGCGTTTTGCACGAGGGCCTTCTACACACCATGGTGGCACAATTCTTTTAGCATCTGGGTCATGCGAAAGTGATTTTTCAACTAAACGCATACCTGCAATGCCATCGACCATCGCGTGGTGGATTTTGAAGTACATAGCAAAACGATTGCCTTCAATGCCTTCAATAATATGGCAAGTCCAAAGCGGTTTCGCACGGTCAATCAGCGCACTGTGTTCTTGAGAAATATAAGTCAAAAGTTCACGAATACGACCGGGATGCGGCAGTGCGATATGGCGGAAGTGATGATCTAAATCAAACTCTTCGTCTTCATCCCAAAAGAAGCCGTTGAGTTTATTGTTAAAAGGAGGAATAGGAATGGATTTTGAATTACGAATATCTGCGACTAAATCTTGAATAAAAGTATCTGGTGCATTGTCAGGGATCTGAAATAAAAATAGACCACCTACGTGCATCGGTTGTTGCCGTTTCTCTAAATTTAAGAATATGAAATCAATAGGATGTAATGGACGCATAGCGTTGATTGCCTCACTGCAATTTCTACAGCTGCTCATGTATGAGTAGCATTGTTAGAATTATTAAATTGTCTTTTGCAGTATAGCGTTTTTACGTTGAAATGATACGGAATTATGTGTATCGATGCGTTGAAAAAAACCACTGCTATGCAGTGGTTTTGTGATCTTTATTTTTTCATGTTGCCTGCGTGTAAGCCGCATTCTTTATGGGTTGCATCTTCCCACCACCAGCGACCTTCTCGTTCGTGTTGATTCGGTAAAACAGGTCGAGTACATGGTTCACAGCCAATCGAGATAAAGCCACGTTCGTGTAGTGGATTATATGGAATTTCCATGAGACGGATATAGTTCCATACATCAGCGCTAGACCAGTTTGCCAAAGGATTATATTTAATCAATTGTTTGCCTGGACCTGAAAAACCAGGGTCTGCTTGTACCACAGGAATTTCATTACGTGTGCCTGGGCTTTGGTCTTTACGTTGACCAGTGATCCAGCCATCTAAAGTGGCTAGTTTTTTACGCAAAGGTTGTACTTTACGGATACCACAGCATTCTTTATGTTCATCTTGATAGAAGCTAAAAAAGCCCTTTTCTGTTACCAGTTTTTGTACGGCATCACTTTCTGGGAAACAGATTTCAATATCAATTTTATAATGTTTACGGACAGTATCTAAAAATTGGTAAGTTTCAGGGTGTAAGCGACCGGTATCTAAACTAAATACACGAAAAGGAATCCCTAAGTTTGATGCAAGATCAATCAGTACAACATCTTCTGCACCAGAAAAGGAAATCGCAACTTCACCTTGCTGGCTAAGCGCAAGTTTCATAATCTCAGAAGGTGATTTATCTGCATATTCAGATGCAAGTGCATCGACAAGGTCAATAGTAGGGATGGTAGTCATGAATGTCCTGGCTATAGGCTTGGAACGTTAAAACCTATATTAATTTATTTCAGAACTATTTTAATGGAAATGCTAAAACACACTTATCACTAAAAAATAGATACTTATGAAAAAAACAGATTTAAAAAAGAACAATGCATTTTTTTATTCTTCCGCTATGATAATGAAAAATTTTTTTCACATAACAGAGGGTAGAGTGCATGGAAGTCGTTTGTTTAGATCTAGAAGGGGTTTTAGTACCTGAAATTTGGATTAATTTTGCGAAAAAAACAGGCATTAAAGAACTTGAAGCAACGACTCGTGACATTCCAGATTACGATGTGTTGATGACTCAACGTTTAAATATCCTAAAACAACACGGTTTGGGTTTAAACGATATTCAAGACGTAATTGCAGATATGGGGCCATTTGAAGGTGCAAAAGAGTTTGTAGAGTGGGTACGTACTCATTTTCAATTAATTATTCTTTCAGATACTTTCTATGAGTTTGCACATCCATTAATGCAGCAACTTGGTTGGCCAACGATTTTCTGCCACAAATTAGAAACTGATGAAAATGGTATGATCTCAGCTTATAAGCTTCGTCAACCTGATCAAAAGCGTAAAGCCGTTCAAGCATTGCATGGGTTAAACTTCCGGGTGATTGCAGCAGGTGATTCTTATAACGATACGACGATGCTTGGTGAAGCAGATGCGGGTTTCTTATTTGATGCGCCTGACAATGTGATTGCAGAATTTCCACAATTCCCACCAATTCATGGCTATGCTGCATTAAAAGAAGCGATTCGTAATGCTTCAGTTCGTGATATTCCAGCTTAATTCTGTATAGCTGGTTATAGAAAAGGGCGCTTATGCGCCCTTTCTTGTTTAATGCAAAGCTGTTCTAACAACTTAGAAGCGATAGCCTATTTTCAAACCATAGCCAAGCGCATGGTTATCTTCAAATTCACCTACTGGATTACCACCAGTTTGAGCAGTAGCATCACCTAACCAGAAGTATTTAACACCTGCTTGGATGAAATAGTTTTCAGCAGGACTATATTGACCACCTAGACCAACATTCCAATACCCTTCAACAGGGCCTAAAGTCGTAACAGGGTTGCCAGCACCCGAATCGTAACCTACAGATGCAGAACCAGACCATTTGCTGTTAAATTTATGGCCTACACCAACATTAGCTGACCATTGGTCGTCTGAGTAATCAATAAGATTTTGACGGACATGAGGTGCTGGAATTGAACTTACGTTACCAAGTAAAGTTGGTTTAACCGCAAACTGGCTCCAATGTACCCAACGAACATTGGCAAATGCTAGCGTATCTTTAGCAATACCTGTTTGGAAATCTAAGTTAACTGATTGAGGTGTTGTTGCATCAACAGATGATGTCAGCGCACTTAAAGATGGATACGGTAGAAGCGTAGTTTCATTGGATTTTGTATTATGTTCAATTTCAGAGCGGTAGGTAATAGCCGCTTTTAATGCAATTTCAGGAATCGAATAAGCAACACCTGCTAACCAGCCATAAGCTTCTTCACGTTCCATTTCGATGTTATAAGTACCAAGTTTGGCATTACCACCATAAGCAGCACCACGTAGTTTGATATTGGCTTCTACAGTTTGCCAAACTGGACCTGCATAAAAGTTCCAATTTTCGTTTGGTTGGTAACCAATTAGGGCAGTTAAGCTTTCAGTTTTAACATCTACAGATGTACCTTGAGCACCATTACCAAATACTTGCGATGCAGCATCATATTCAGCTTCTGCACCGTATGGTTGGTCGTAAATTAAACCTAGTGAAATTTTGTCAGTCGCTTGTACTTTGACAGCAGCGGAAGGGAAGTAATATGACTTCGCCATGTCATCGACATTAAGTTCATTTGACTTTACTTCTGCATCTAGAACAGTGATACCTGCTTCTGCATAGTTACCAGGTTGTAAAAATGCAGAAATTGACTGGCCTGAACGATCTAGACCCGCTGCAAATAATGATGCTGTTGGTAAAGCGGTAAGTAAAATTGCGTAGCTAAGGTGATTTAAGCGCATACTTTTCCCTGTTTGTAACTTTTGATGTTATTTCAATGTGTGGAAAGTAACATAAATAGAAAAACAGTAAATAAGAGTTGCTACTCTAAAATTGAACTAGGGAAGTTAAAAAATGAGCATGACTAGAGTATTTATTCTAGTGATTGATAATTATCTTTATGATTTTTAAATGAAAAATTAGAGTAAAAAGCTTAGTTTTTGATAAATGTTTTAGTAAATTTAAATGTTTATTGTTTGATCAAACAAGATAGGGAAAGAATAAAAAGTTAGGGCCATAGCGAACTATGGCCCGAATCATATTTAAATTAGAAGCGGTAACCGATTTTTAAACCGTATGCCCAAGCATCGTTATCTTCAAATGATGCTACTGATTCATTTGTACCAAACATTGATGCAGGTTGTGCTTCAGCATCACCTAACATGAAGTATTTAACACCACCTGCGATAAAGTAGTTAGGCGCTGGGCTGAATTGTAAACCTAAGCCAACGTTCCAGTAGCCTTCAGTAGGACCAAGTGTTGATACAGGGTTGCCTGCACCAGAATCCCAACCTACAGAAACGTTACCAGCCCATTGTTCACTCAATTTACGACCTATACCAACTGTAGCATTGATTTGATCGTCAGAATAAGCAACAAGGTCAAATCCACCAACAGGACCACGACCAAGGGCACCTAATGTTTCAGATGCTTTACCAAAAGCGGTTGGGCGAATTGCAAAATTTGACCAATCTACCCAACGTACATTTGCAAATGCGACAGTGTCGGCCATGATACCAGTTTGAAAATCAAGGTTAACAGACTGCGGTGTGGTGATCTTAGTGTCAGCACGCGTTGAAAAAGCACCGCCTAGTAGAGCACTGCTTCCAGTTTCAGTGGTTGCAGCTTCGTGATCAATCTCAGAACGGTAAGTAATAGATGCTTTTAAAGCAATTTCTGGGATTTGGTACGCTAATCCTGCTAACCAACCAACGGCACTATCTTCTTTCATATTTGCATTATATAAACCGAGAGCTTGGTTTGCTCCATATGCAATACCGCGTAGTTGAACATCACCTTTTACTGTTTGATAAACACCACCGCCGTATATGTTAAAATTTTCAATTGGTTGAAAACCTAATATCATCGAGATATTTTGAGTGTTAACTTCGACTTCCGTTGTTTCGCCCATTAATTGGAATGCGCCAGGGTTACCTGCAACTGGTAGTGTTTGATCTGTTGCACTATATTTAGCTTCTGCACCAAAAGGTTGATCATATAGTAAACCAAAAGAAAAATTATCAGTTAGCTGTAATTTTAATGCTGCTTGTGGAAAATAGTAATCACCCGCCATGTCATCTAGTGATGTATTAGCAAGAGCTCCTAATGTTGGGTTGCTAGCAGGTGCAGTGCTGTTCATCTTCCCTGAAACATTCGGATCTAAAACCGAAATACCTGCTTCAAAATAGTTCCCTGGTTGTAAAAATGCAGAAATAGATTGTCCTGAACGATCTAGTGCTGCTGCAAAAGCACCTGTCATTGGAACTGAAGCAAAAATCATGGCTGTAGCTAAAGTTTTTAATTTCATTCTTCGTCATTCCTTGAGATACGAATTTGATTTTTATGGTTACTGCATATATTCGTTATGGAAAACTTCTTAATACTCTTAGGCTTAATTGTTACTCCATGTGACAAAAATAGCACAATTAAAATAAGAGTAAATGCTCTAGATTGAAAAATATGGCTAAAAGTTGCTATTTTTAGAGTAAAAGTACTAATTAGTATATATAACATTTTGATTATTATTTAATATTTTCATTTAGCGCATTATTTTCTAAACCTAGAAAAAAATTGAAAAAATTTTGATATGAGCAGTCATAAATTGATTTTTTGGCCTTATGGACCATACTATGTGTCGTTTTTTGCATTGAGAGGTAGGTGGTTAGCACGTTTTAAAGCGCTATTTAACTGTTCTTAAAAATAGTCTTTGAACAGTAATCTTTGTAAAAACAATAATTAAGTTAAAAACTGTAATTGATGGGTTTTTAGTGTGAAAGGTTCTTTCTTTATATTTATTGGTATATGGGGGATTACAAATACAGGGAGGAGGGATATCTCAGAAATTGTGCGCTCTGCGGGACTCGAACCCACGTCGGTCGCTTAGGAGGCAACTGCTCTATCCAGTTAAGCTAAGAGCGCAAGACGGAGGCTAATGTACTCCTATTTTAGCTAAAAAAAAAGTTATTGCCGAAACAATAACTTTTTAAATTACTTAGTCTTTATGAACTTCATTGGGGTCAATGTCGCTCAAATCTTTAGGATTAAGATAGTTAAACATTAATAACATGACTGTAATCCAAACAGGGATCATTAGAACAGATTCCATAAAGCCCTGAGTCCACATAATAAAGAGAACTAAAGCAATAAAGATCAGAACGATGTAGTTGCTGACTGGTGCCCAAAGTGCAGGATAAGACGTTGTAAAATTCAAAATACGTTTTGCACGACGGAACTGTAAGTGAGTCATGGTAATCATCGCCCAGTTCAGGACAAGTGCACCAACCACCACATACATTAAGTGACCAAGCGCATCTTCAGGTACGAAGTAGTTTAAGAGTACGCAACCGAAAATCAGGACTGCAGAAAGTAATACCGCTGGAATTGGCACGCCACTTTTGTTGGTTTTAGCGAAAACTTTTGGAGCATTACCTTGCTTCGCCAAGCTGTAAAGCATACGGCTATTGGCATACATACCGCTGTTATAAACAGACAGTGCTGCAGTTAAAATAATGAAGTTAAGTAAATGTGCAGCCCAATCAATACCCAGTTGGCTAAAGATCATCACAAATGGACTTTTGTCTAAACCACCTAGTTCAAGCTGATTCCATGGCACAAGTGATAATAGAATAGTCAAAGAACCCACGTAGAAAATCAAAATACGAAAAACAACTTGGTTAATCGCTTTAGGAATAGTTTCTTTTGGATTTTCAGCTTCCGCTGCCGCCATACCAATCAGTTCAATACCACCGAAGGCGAACATCAAGAAAGCCAGCATGAAGAATAAGCCTTCAAAACCATTTGGGAAGAAGCCGCCCTGACTCCATAAGTTGGTAAATGAAGCTGTTGAGTTAGCATCTGCAGTCAGTAGCAAATACAAACCAAATACGATCATCGAAATAACCGCAGTGACTTTAATAATCGACAGCCAAAACTCTGATTCACCATAAAACTTCACATTACCTAAGTTTACTAAAGTAATGATCACGAAGAAGAACAGTACAGATGCCCACGCTGGAATATGAGGCCACCAGTAGTTGATGTATTTCGCAACAGCGGTGAGTTCTGTCATTGCCACTAAAATATAGAGAATCCAGTAGTTCCAACCTGTTAAGAAACCTGGAAATTTCCCCCAATATTTATATGCAAAATGGCTAAATGAACCCGCTACAGGTTCATGGACGATCATTTCACCCAACTGACGCATAATTAGAAAGGCGATCAAACCGCCAATGGCGTAGCCAAGAATAATGGATGGTCCAGCAGATTGAATCACATGCGCTGAGCCCAAGAATAAGCCTGTACCAATTGCACCACCCATGGCAATCAATTGAATATGACGATTCTTTAAGCCACGCTTGAGTTCGGAGGAATTGGTAGTCAAGTTACTCTTCCCGAGAATGGTTTAATTTTGGTAATTGTAATGTATAGAGAATGAATAGCCTAGTAGCTCAAAATTTATGAAAAATATTTATAGGTTTAATAACCTATTTTTCGTTTTAAATGCTGAATTAAAAATTTATGAATCAATAGATTAATTTTATTTTAATTGAAATTCTGATGCTTGGCTTTATATGGAAAAGGTATCGAATGTTGTTTTTTTATACTTAAGTCATGTGATTGTTAAAACTTCAATTAAACATTGTATGATGCAAAAGCGCAGAAAAGAACGCTCTGCCAAAACACAATGATAAAGATTAAGGATTCAATAAAAATGAGTTTTGCTCCCCAAATTAAAATTGCAGCGACTTATATGCGTGGTGGTACAAGTAAAGGTGTATTTTTCAAGCTAGATGATTTGCCCCTTGCAGCACAACAAGCTGGAAAAGTTCGCGACCAACTTTTATTACGTGTGATTGGCAGTCCAGATCCTTATGGCAAACAAATTGATGGGATGGGTGGAGCGACTTCAAGTACTAGTAAAACCGTGATTTTGGCAAAAAGTTCACAGCCTGAGCATGATGTAGACTATCTATTTGGACAAGTGTCGATTGATAAAGCATTTGTCGACTGGAGTGGTAACTGCGGAAACTTAACGGCAGCGGTTGGTGCGTTTGCCATTTCAAATGGTTTGGTTGAGGCATCACGTATTCCTGAAAATGGTTTGTGTACGGTTCGTATTTGGCAAGCCAATATTCAAAAAACCATAATTGCGCATGTACCTATTACTGATGGTGCAGTACAGGAAACTGGTGATTTTGAACTAGATGGTGTGACCTTCCCAGCAGCCGAAGTTCAAATTGAATTTTTAGACCCCGCAGATGATGGTGAAGATGGCGGCGCTATGTTCCCTACAGGGAATTTGGTCGATACCTTAACCGTACCCGATGAAGGCAGTTTCCCTGCAACATTCATTAATGCAGGTATTCCAACGATTTTCTTAAATGCAGAAGATATTGGTTATGTCGGCACTGAACTGCAAGATGCGATCAACGGTGACGCTAAGGCATTGGCCCGTTTTGAAAAAATCCGTGCTTATGGTGCACAACAAATGGGTTTGATTTCAGATATTGCTGAAGCAGAGCAACGTCAACATACACCAAAGATTGCATTTGTTTCAAAACCGAAAGCTTATACATCTTCGAGTTCTAAACAAATTTCAGAACACGATACGGACTTATTGGTTCGTGCCTTGTCGATGGGGAAACTGCATCATGCCATGATGGGCACAGCGGCAGTTGCCATTGGTACAGCAGCTGCGATACCGGGGACACTTGTGAACTTAGCCGCGGGTGGTGGGGAGCGAGAAGCCGTGCGTTTCGGACATCCATCTGGGACGCTACGTGTAGGTGCGCAAGCGATTTATGAAAATGGTCAGTGGGTCGTTAAAAAAGCCGTAATGAGCCGAAGTGCGCGTGTCTTAATGGAAGGTTGGGTGCGTATTCCTGCGGATAGTTTGGATTAAGCATTTAACATCTAATTTGAAATCAGCCTCTGCTTTGCAGGGGCTTTTTTTTGCCTTTATCTTTTATATGAATAAGCAAATCATGAATTGGTATATCTTTTTATATAATATGAACTGCATTTAATATTAGAAAGTTTCTGTGATTTATGCCAGATTAATTTTGTTAGCATTTTGCGTAGCTTTACCCTGAAAAAAGTAGCGAAACCATGCTTAAAAAAGACTTAATAAAATCGGATCTACCTACTGAACAATTGGCTGTATTAGACGCGTTGCCAATGCCTGCTGCATTATTTTCTGCGACAGCTGAGCTGATATGCGCCAATCAAATATTTAAACATCGGTTTCAGTCAGACTTACAAGAGATCGTATTAAATCATGTGTCTGTGATGCAGCAAAAAACCAAAGCCACAAGTTCTGAGTTTGATTTACGCTGTTTAGAGAACGATAGCATTGAACCCTTTATGTATAGTGAAAATGAACGGCATTATTGGTTCACGCTCAAACCTAAGTTTCAACAAAGTGGCGATTTGGAACATGTGTTGTTGTGCTGTGCGGACATTACAAATTTAAAGCAATTCGAATTATCGCTGTTGAAACATAACCAACAACTCGAACAACAAGTTTATTTTGATTATCTGACAGGGATAAAAAATCGACGTGGATTTGATTTAGACCTTTCTCAGTGGCAAAAAAGCTTCGCGGTTGAACAAGCCGATGAAATTTGTTTGATGATGCTCGACTTAGACAATTTTAAGCAAATCAATGATATCTACGGCCATGCGTTTGGCGATGAAGTTTTAAGAAAAAGTGCGCAGCTTTTAAGGGTGCAAATTAGTCAACACGCAGATGCACAAATATATCGCATGGGTGGGGAAGAGTTTGCAATGATTTTGCCACGCACGGCTATATCGACTGCATGTTCGATTGCACAACAATGTTGTGAGCAAATCTATGCTTCTTCGATGAATTATGCGGATAAGGCTCTACAACTGAGTATCTCATGCGGAGTGGCCTTGTGGGATGGAACAGAGTCATTTTTTGAAACATTAGCACGTGCCGATCAGGCTTTGTATCAAGCCAAGAAAGGCTCGAAAAATTGTACCTGTTTTAATGATGGACAAAATGTGGCGCTATTTGAGGAAACGACATTTAAAAAACCATCAGACTGTGGGAAAAACACATAGATTTAGGCCGTAACATAGAGAAAGATCTGAGAAAGCAGTATGATGCAACAGGTCAAAATTGACAGAAAACATTGGCAATCAATTTGCTAATGAACGAAGCAGTTAAATATTTAAAGTATTTGAGGTGAATGTGTCTTCTTTAACAGACGTTTCCACACATGCCCTGACAGAAGCGCAGCAGCGTATTCAGCAGGATTTACTGACAGCGCTTGATGCATTTTCAATTCCAGAACCCTTAAAAGGGGCGGTGTATCATGCTGTGATGTTGGGTGGAAAACGCGTTCGACCGGCACTTTGTTATGCAACAGCAGCATTAAAACCGAATACTAATTTTGCAGCCGTACGCCGTGCTGCGGTGGCGATTGAATTTATTCATTGTTATTCATTGGCACACGATGATTTGCCGTGTATGGACAATGATTTACTTCGTCGCGGTCAACCAACCTGTCATGTGGCTTTTGGTGAAGATACGGCCTTACTTGCTGGCGATATTTTACAATCGATGGCATTTGAAGTTTTAGGTAGTCGTCTTTTTGATCAAGGCCCAGCCGTTGAAGCGCCGATCATCTTAAAGCAAATGCAAATTTTAGCGACTGCAACTTCAAAAATGGTCAATGGACAAGTCCTAGACTTACAAGCGGAAGGCAAGCATGTCAGTCAGGATGAACTGGAAAACATTCATCGAAATAAAACTGGTGCTTTAATTTCTGCTGCAATCATGATGGCGGCAGTGACGATATTTAATGGTACAGACCAAGCTATTCCTAAACTCCGCGAATTTGGTCTAGCGATTGGTTTAGCCTTTCAGGTGCAAGATGATATTTTAGATATTATTGCTGACACTGAAGCATTGGGTAAAACAGCGGGTAAAGATCAACAAGTGGATAAATCCACATACCCTGCGTTGATGGGTCTCGATCAAGCTCAAGCTTATGCAGAAGAATTACATGCACAAGCGCTTCAAGCTTTGGATTATTTTGCAGAAGATGCGGCAGAATTACACAAGATCACGCAGTTTTTATTAAAACGTCAAAGTTAATATAACGCAGTAAAAACCTCAGCTCACTCATTCAATATGTTGTGAGCTTTTTTTTATATTTTGTAGATTTGGAACAGAAGTAAATAAACCATCTACGGAATAGCTAAATGGATGACATGATAAAAAACAAAAAAGGACGCTAGGCGTCCTTTTTTGCAGATATTAAAACTTAGAAATTAAATTTAAGTGCTATTGGTCTTAAATACTTTCTTTATAGATACGATCTGCTTCTTCAAATTTTTCAGTGACTTCAGCAGATGGCGCTTTGCCCATTAAGCTCACAATGATGATTGCAAGTAGTGAGCAGATGAAGCCCGGAATAATTTCATAAACGCCTGTATCACCCCAGAGGTTTTTCCATAGAATGACCATGACTGCACCAACCACCATACCGGCTAAAGCACCGTTCAATGTCATACGTTTCCAGAACAATGACATGATAATCAGTGGGCCAAATGCAGCACCAAAGCCTGCCCATGCATATGCGACGAGACCAAGGACTTTAGAGTCTGGATTACCTGCCATATAGATCGCAAGAAGTGCGATCATTAAGACCATGAAACGGCCGACCCAAACCAATTCTTTTTGTGAAGCATTTTTGCGTAAGAATGATTTATAAAAGTCTTCAGTTAAGGTACTTGAACAGACTAAAAGCTGACAGCTGAGGGTACTCATGATCGCAGCTAAAATCGCAGCCAATACAATACCTGCAACCCATGGGTTAAATAGAATTTTAGTCAATTCCATAAAGACCGTTTCAGGGTTTGCTGTAACAACACCTGCCAGTTCTGGATGCTGTTGGAAATAAGCAATACCGAAGAAGCCTGCTGCAACTGCGCCACCGAGACAAAGCGTCATCCATGTCATACCAATACGGCGTGCATTGGGAATCGATTTGACTGAATCTGCTGCCATGAAGCGGACTAAGATGTGCGGTTGACCAAAATAGCCTAAGCCCCATGCCAATAATGACATGATTGCGACAAAGCTTAAGTCAGCAAATACATCGATGGCTTGAGGGCGTGCTGCTTCTAGTGCCAAAGTGAACTGGCTTAAATCCGAGAACGACAACATGACCACGATAGGTGTCAGCAGCAAAGCAAAAATCATAAAGCCCGCTTGAATGGTATCGGTCCAACTGACAGCAAGGAAGCCACCAATAAACACATAGCTCACCGTTGCAATGGCACTGATCCAAAGCGCAGTGCTATACGACATACCAAACATACTTTCAAATAATCGAGCGCCTGCAACCATGCCTGAAGCACAGTAAATTGCGAAGAAAATCAAAATAATCACAGCAGACACGATACGTAAGATTTTCTTTTGATCGTTAAAACGATTTGAGAAATAGTCAGGTAGGGTCAAGGCATTATTTTGAACTTCGGTATGTACACGGAGACGACCTGCAACAAGTAACCAGTTGAGCCAAGCACCGATGATCAGACCAATTGCAATCCACATTTCAGATAAACCTGAAAGGTAAATCGCACCCGGAAGACCCATGAGCAACCAACCACTCATATCCGATGCACCTGCAGAAAGGGCAGTGACAAAGCTCCCTAATCGGCGGCCACCTAAAATGTAGTCAGAAAAGTTACTGGTCGCACGGTATGCAAGTAAACCGATCACGACCATGGCGACAATATAAAAGAGAAAGGTAATTAGGGTGGGATTCAGGGAGCTCATACGGTATCCGCTTTGGCGTTGGACAATTGCGTTTAATTAGGGGACTCAATGGGATTTGCCTAAGCCAGGTAGGTGAAATCGAACGATAAGCCCTAAAACGTCAAAAAAATAACGTGAAATTTAAACATAAATTCACAAACTTTGCCTTCTTTTTTGTTTTGGGCATAAAAATGGGCCGTATGTCACGACCCACTTTTATTAATGTGAAGATTTAGTTATTACGTCCCATCACACCACGAATCGTATTCAGTACATCCGCAGGTAATACCACAGTTTTGGCATTATTAGATTTAGCCATATCTTGCATGGCTTTGACGTATTGTTCACCCAGTAAGTACGCAACTGGAATTTCTTTATCGCCGACGGCTGAACTCACCATTTCAATTGCACGTTGAGAAGACTCTGCCAGTACCACTTGAGCTTCTGCATCACGACGAGAGGCTTCTAAACGACCATCAGCTTCCAAAATAGCCGCTTGTTTTTCACCGTCTGCCTTGGTGACTGTTGCACGACGTTGACGTTCCGCTGCTGCTTGCTCTTCCATTGCCGCTTGCATGGTATGAGAAGGTTTAATATCTTGAATTTCTACCGTTTTAAGCGTAATACCCCAGTCAGAGATATCATCAGAAATAGCAGCTTTAAGTTTAGCCTTAATATGATCACGCGATGAAAGTGCATCATCGAGGTCCATTTCACCGACAATAGAACGCAAAGAGGTTTGAACTAAGTTTTGAATCGCCCATGTGTAGTTTTCAATACCATAAACTGCTTTTTCAGGCGTGGTTAAGTTGATATAAGCCACAGCATTCATCAGCAGTACCGCATTGTCACGTGTGATCACTTCCTGAGAGGGAATATCTAACACGATATCTTTGGTTGTGACTTTATAAGCCACTTCATCGACATACGGAATCACAAAGTTCAGCCCCGGATTGAGCGTTGTATGGTATTTACCTAAACGCTGAACAATCCATTTATAACCTTGGGGAACAATACGGACACCTTTAAAAATGGTGACGGCTACAAAAACTAAGAGCGCTAAAAAAACAATAGAAACACCAGACATGTCATTTCTCACTTATTTATGGATTGTCAGTGGGGTGGTTGCTGCTGTGCAGTTGGACGACTAAATCATTACCTAAAATATCGGTCACGCGAACACGGTCGCCGACTTGAAGTGCATCTTGGGTACGGCAATGCCATTCATCTGAACCTAAAACAGGCATTGGGAAGCGAACTTTAACGCTGCCATGATTGAGCTGGGTTTGAATCACCATACCCACTTGGCCAATCGTCGCTTCACGGGACAGACCTGCTTTGGTTTTATCAATGGATAAAGGCTTAATAAATTTGAACCACAAAAATGTGCAGAGCACGGCAAAAATAATCCAAACCACAATTTGGACATTAAAGTCCATGGATGGAAAGATCCAATATAAGATCCCAACCAAAATTGCAGAAACGCCAAACCATAGCGCAGCAAAAGACGGCAAAATCAGTTCAAAAAGCATCAAAGCGACGCCCAATACAAACCAGTGCCAAGGTTCTAAAATAAATTCCATACATCTACTCTTATATAAGGGTGAATTGATATAGATGAACCAGTATCTATATCAATGTAGCAGATGTATAACTCAATGAATATAAAAAAAATCGTTGAATTATATTTTCGCTTTTGGTGCTGGTTTAAAGGCCGCAGGGGACTGTTTAAAGTTATCGATCGCCTTAATAATGCTATTCACTTTGAGTTGTGCGGCTTTTTCACCTTCTAAAATCGTCGCATTGCTCGACTTCAAATCGAGTGTGCCGATATATCCCACTTTAGGTTGAATCACGAAATTAGCATTTTTCAGTTCTTCATTAATACTTTGTTGTCCCATGATGTTAATGGTTTGATCGAGTAAACCAAACATGCTTACGGCTTTGCTACCATCAGGACGCGCAGAAATATCCACCGCAATCACGATATCTGCACCCATATCACGTGCGGTTTTCACTGGAATTGGGCTGACTAAGCCACCATCGACATATTTCACTCCTGCAATGGTTGCAGGTACAAATACATTCGGAATGCTGCACGATGCACGTACCGCTTGGCCGGCATTACCACGGTTAAATTCAGTTTTACTGCCATTATCCAAACGGGTGGCTACAGCAACAAAGCGTTTTGGAAATTGTTCAATCGATTTATTGCCGACGTTTTTATTAACAAAGTCTTGCAGTTTTTGCCCTTGAATAATGCCTTGGCTATTTAAGGTTAAATCACGAATATCAGACTCTTTAAAGTTCAGGGCCAATTGCTGCATTTGATAAGGCGTTTTTCCACTAGCATACAAGCTGCCGACAAAACTACCCGCACTGGTCCCAGTCACAATCTTAGGTTTAATACCATGTGATTCGAGTACTTTAAGCACGCCAATATGAGCAAAACCTTTGGCACCGCCACCACCGAGCGCAATCGCGATCACAGGTTCACGTGCTTTGGCAGGTGTAGGTGTCGTGGTTGCAGGCGTTTTGGTTGCAGAATCACAGCCAGTGAGTGCCAATACAAAGAGGCTAGGAATCAGGTATTGCAAAAGTTTCATGGGTGAAATCTGATGGTTAAATATACAAAGTACACATCACATCAAAAAAAGAGCCATTTGACTAGGGCTTTTTCCAGTGCTTTTGTAACGGCAAGGCCAACCATTCGGGATTTTTTGGGGAAAATTTTCCATCATAAATCTTCAAAATTTTTTCGAGATCAGTTTCAAAATCTCCACTGGGTTCAAAAACACCCAAGCAATGAATGGTTTTCTTTGCATAATCAAAGCTAAACATCACAATAGGTATCTGTGCTTCATAGGCAATATAGTAAAAACCACTGCGGATTTTATCGGCTTTTTTTCGTGTTCCCTCAGGTGCCATTCCAATCCAAATTTGATCTGTCGCTTGGACAATTTCAGTAATTTCACGCGTCAGTCCATGTGGATTTTCACGCTGCACAGGGATCACGCCGACCCAATCCAAAAGTGGTTTTAAGGGGGTATCAAAAAGGGTGTTTTTACCAAAAATGGTTATTTTTATCCCGATTCCAAGCAAGGCGAGAAAACCATGCCATGCATCTATATTAGAAGTATGCGGAGAAATGATCGCTACAGCTTTGGCAAGGTTGGGAAATTCGCCGTCAAATTTCCATCCTTGTGCCAAAAAAAGTTTTTTAAAAATAGCGCGGCTCAGGGGGGAGCCGCGTGATGGAACTTGATCGGGCAAAACTGGAAATAATTGAGTCTTTTGATTCATTGCATATTCTTATATAAGTGAAATCCATTTTCGACGTGATGCACTTTAAAAATACGGCATCAGTATTGACCTTTATCTTAGGTCGATGATTTTTTTAGATCATTGGCAAAATAGCCGTATTTTGACTACTCTAAATGTAACTTCAGCGCATTCAACATTTAGGAACTTATGATCCAGCTTCGTCAGCTCTATCTTTTACTGTTTTCCTTATATTGGGCGCAAGGGTTACCTGTCGGTTTTATGACGCATGCTTTACCAGTGATTTTAAGAGCGCAAGGTGTATCTTTGGCGCATATTGGTGGTTTTGGATTACTCATGCTGCCATGGTCGATCAAAGTTTTCTGGGCACCGTGGATTGATCGGCATGGTTCAAGGTCCAAAGGGCACTATCGGAGTTGGATTATTCCAATGCAGTTGTTGTCCGTGGTGGTCTTGGTCTTCCTGTCTTTTTTGCCGATCCAAAGCTTGAATGAACCAATGTATTTGCTGCTGTTTTTTGTGGCTTTACTCAGTATGAATTTGGTCGGTGCAACTCAAGATGTCGCAACCGATGGCATGGCTGTCAATATTTTAAAAACTGACCAACAGCACTGGGGCAATACCTTTCAGGTGATTGGTTCCAGACTCGGCTTTATCGTGGGCGGTGGTGCTGTACTTTGGGCCTTGGATTGGTTGGATTGGCAAGCCACATTTCTGTTTTTAGCGGCATTGGTATTCATCAATACGATTCCTATTTTTCTGTATCGAGAACCTTCAAAGCTACCAATCAACATAAAATCTAGTCCAGAGAATGATAACAACTATAAACATACTTCAGGCTTATTCTATGCTATTCGCCAGTATTTGGCTTATTTTACCCAAACCAAAACCCTCACACTGTGGCTCATGATCTTATTGAGTTTTAAACTTGCAGATGGTCTAGCAGGTCCACTACTTAAGCCACTGATGGTCGATTTAGGATTGAGTTTTAGTCAAATTGGTCTGTATGTCACCATGCTAGGTGCAGTGGCTGCTTTAATTGGAGCAGGGCTTGCAGGTCTTAGCTTGAAGTATATTTCTCGGGCACAGGCCTTGGTTTTCTATTCAGTATTGAAAATATTCAGCTTATTAGCCTATGCATGGTTGGCTTTGCAGTTCGAGGCAAAACGGCCCGTCCATGAATGGCTGATCTATGGGATCAATGCTGCCGAAGACATGATTTCAGCCATGCTGCTCGTGATCATGCTGACTTTGGTGATGCAATATAGTCGTAAAGCATTTGCAGCAACGGACTTTACATTTCAGGTTGCCATTATGGCGACGGTGAGTGGGGGGCTGTATAGCATTAGTGGCATAGTGGCCGATCAGTTGGGTTATAGCACTTATTTATTTTGGATCACAGGTTTGGCTGCATTGAGCTTAGTCCCGATTCTATTTTGGGGAAAAGCATCAAAAAATGACCAAAATCACTTCTAAATCATGATTTTGGTTGTTTTTTATCAGCTAAAGCACTAAAAGAGCAATGCAAATATTATTTTAATAATTTTGTAATATGTTTCGTGTGTGTAATATCTGTTACAAAATAATTTAAGGAAAATTTTTGATGAAAACTAAGTTAGCAGCGGCTATCGCATTGAGCCTTTTGGCTGGGTCAACCTTTGCAGCACCAACCTTCTACGGTGAAATTGATGCGTCTGTTGATTATTTACCTGAAGATAATAAAACGGGTGTTTCAGACAAAGATGTCGTTGATATCAGTTCAAACAGTTCTTTCTTGGGTTTAAAGGGCGATGAAAAACTGACTGACCGTTTAAGCGCAGTTTATGCAATTGAATGGGCATTTAACTCAGACGGCGAAGGCGATGACTGGTCTAAGCGTAACCGCTTCGTTGGTTTGAAAGATGCGAAACTTGGTACATTGAAAGTCGGTGCACACGATACCCCATTAAAACAATTGTCTAGTCCGGTTGATACATTCAATAACTACGTGGGTAACCGTGCTGATGTTACAGGCATCATGACGGGTGAAAACCGTATAGATAACGTTGTTGTTTATGAATCACCAGCATTTAAAATTGCTGAAGGTGCAATTAAAGTTAATGCATTGCTTGCAACAGGTGAATCTTCAGGAATTAAGAGCGACAATGGTGTAGTAAAAACCGCGGGTCGTGGTCTTGGTGATGCTTGGTCGGCTTCTGTTGTTTATGACAGCCCCGTTGTTGTTGCAGGTTTAGCCTATGACAAAGCCATTCCATCAAATTTTGGTGGCATAGGGATCCTAAATGCTCAAATTCCTGAAGTTACAGGTACGAAAGTTTTTGCGGCAGCTAATACCGTTCGTGCGATCGGTCGTGTAAATCTTGAAGGTGGTTTAGCACTGAAAGCTTTATATCAAACGTCTGAAGTTGAAGAATCATCATATTCTAGCGAAGAGGATGCGATTAAGAATTCATCAAAAGCAGCAAATATTGATGATGCTCAAGGTTGGTTAGTCGGCGCAGAATACAATTTACCATCTGCAAAAGCTTGGACAGTCAAAGCACAATATAGTCAAAATACTACGACCTATAAAGTGGGTGATGATTACGAAGCTCAGCAATTCATTGCAGGTGCGGATTATGCATTTAGCAAACAAGTGAAAGCATATGGCTATGCGGGTTACTTGGCACTTGAACAAGGTTCGAATGAAAGCGAACAACCTGTTCTAGGTACAGGTCTAGAATTTAAATTCTAAGACCTTGATTTAAGTTGTTCAAAAGGCGATGTTTTACATCGCCTTTTTTGATTTTTCTTGCTTGGTTTTGATCAATTTTAAGTGATTTTTAAGTTTGAATTTTTAGATTAGGGCATCAAAGATCAATAATTGATGCCAATATGCTTCAGGTCATAGCTAAAATACAGCAAAAATTCCAAGACTTAGTTTAAGTCAATTTAACCTCGTGCTTGCCTTATGGCTTGGGGTGGTTTTGAACCTCGCGTTTTATCAGCAAATCCAGCAGCTCACACCTTATACGGGTCTGAAGGCCGGACTATTTTTAGCGGCAACCGTACTGGTGGTGGTGGCACTTTATAATGTGCTGATGCAACTTCTGCAATGGCGATGGAATTCAAAACTTTTGGCGAGTGTTTTGCTGATCATTGGTGGCTTGAGTGCCTATTTCGTCAATAGTTTAGGCGTGACCATTACATCTGACCAAGTGCAGAACATGATGCAAACAGATGTAAAGGAAGTGCAGGATTTAATCTCGCCACAATTTTTTATCTGGGTTTTTGGACTGGTTATTTTGCCAGTGCTATTGATCTGGTTTTTGCCACTGCATAAAGAAGCCCTAAGCACGGTGGTAGCCAAAAAAGGTTTACATATAGTGCTGTCGCTCATCCTCATGGGTGCTTTGCTGTTTGTTTATTTTGTCGATTATGCTGCGATCTTTCGTGAGCATCGTGACTTAAAAGGCATGCTCTCACCACAAAACAGTATCGCTTCGACCTTTTCCTATTATCACAAAAAAGCACCGAAACAGAATTTGCCATTGCTGAGCTATGGTGAAGATGCACATTTGGTTGAAAACGTAAGCGCCAATAGCTTGCCAAAATTGATGGTTTTAGTGGTTGGTGAAACTGCGCGCGCGGAAAGTTTTTCACTGAATGGTTATGCTAAAAATACCAATCCTGAACTCAGTCAGCAAAATATTATCAATTTTAGCCAAGTCAGTTCATGTGGCACCGCAACCGCTGTGTCAGTTCCTTGTATGTTCTCGGGCATGCAGAGAACCGAATATGATGAACAGCTTGCAAGTCATCGCGAAGGTTTACTCGATATTGCACAGCGTGCAGGCTATAAGGTGACGTGGCTAGATAATAATTCAGGCTGTAAGGGCACATGCACACGTGTTGAAAAATATGAATTTCCTGACGCGCTGAAGAAAAAGTGGTGTGATGCCGATGGCGAATGTCATGATGAAATCTTAGTGGATGGTTTGAAGGCATATTTGGCTTCGATCCCCAAAGCAGATCCAACTCCCCGTTTAATTGTGTTACACCAAATGGGCAGTCATGGCCCTGCTTATTTCAAACGAAGTACCGCAGCGTTTCAAAAATTTAAGCCAACCTGTAATAGCAATGCTATACAGGGATGTAGCTCGACAGAATTAATAAATAGTTATGACAACAGTATTATCTATACCGACCATGTGCTGAGTGAATTGATTAACACCTTAAAAGTGACTAACAACTATCAAACAGGACTGTGGTATTTGTCCGATCATGGCGAGTCGACAGGTGAGCATGGCTTATATTTACACGGTTCTCCATACGCAATTGCTCCGTCACAGCAAACGCATGTGCCGATGTTGATGTGGTTTTCACCGGCGTGGCAAAAAAATAATTCAGCGCAATATACTTGTTTAACGGCACAAAAAAGCCAAAAATTAAGTCAGGATAATCTATTTCCATCGCTATTGAATTTGCTCGATGTGCAGACTCAGGTGATTGATGAAAAAAACAATATGTTGCAACAATGTACTTCAGTACAGCGCAGGACTTAAGCCATGCACAAAATACTTATTATTGAAGATGATTTCATGATTGCCGAATCGACTAAAACTTTGTTGAACTATCAACAGTTTGAAGTCGAGTGGGTGAATAATGGTATCGATGGCTTAAAGCTCATTATGCAGGGGGGGATTGATATCGTCTTGCTAGATCTAGGTTTGCCGATGATGGATGGTATGCAAGTCCTGAAACAAATTCGTCAAATGCAGCCCAAATTGCCGGTATTAATCATCTCGGCACGTGATCAATTACGAAATCGTGTAGATGGATTAAACCATGGGGCAGATGACTATCTAATTAAACCTTATGAGTTTGATGAATTACTTGCACGGATTCATGCGCTCCTTCGACGCACAGGGCTGAGTTCAGTCGAAGCACCACAGAAAATTATAAAACATGGTGAATTGATTTTAGATATTGAGCAGCATCTTGCACGCTATAAGGGTCAATATGTCGATTTATCTAACCGTGAATGGGCCATATTGATACCACTGGTGACGCATCCGAATAAGATTTTTTCGAAAGCTAATTTAGAAGATAAGCTTTATGATTTTGATAGTGATATCAGCAGTAATACTATTGAAGTGTATGTGCATCATCTCAGAACAAAATTAGACAAAGATTTTATTCGCACCATTCGTGGTTTAGGTTATCGACTCGGTTAAGGCAAAGGAATTATCGACCATGCAGCAGCCTTATTCTCTGAAAAAGAGACTAATTATTTATGTGTCTGTTTTCAGTATGCTTTTGGGCTGTCTTTTGGTGTTTTCAGCTTATCGAATTGCACTTGAAGAAATTAATGAAATTTTAGATGCGCAAATGCAAAATTTGGCGGAACGTGTTGCAGAGCATGATCCGCAGCCCATTCGCAGCGAATTTGATCAACATAAGCATTATCATGAAGAAGATTTATTTGTCGATGTATGGACCTATCAATCCAATGCGCATCAAACCCATCAATTAAAATTATTGGTCGCGCCTCAGCCCAAAGCCGGTTTTTATACCCACAGTACCCAACAGGATGAGTGGCATACCTATATTTTGCCACTCGCAGATCGGCAAATTCAGGTCAGTCAGCAAGAATCGGTTCGACAGCATCTTGCAGCAGAATTGGCCAGTAGCATGTTTATTCCC
The DNA here is from genome assembly GCF_013419675.1 of Acinetobacter sp. YH12069. Lineage (NCBI taxonomy): Bacteria > Pseudomonadati > Pseudomonadota > Gammaproteobacteria > Moraxellales > Moraxellaceae > Acinetobacter > Acinetobacter sp. YH12069. The sequence continues at coordinate 105,634 of NZ_VOZS01000005.1, forward strand.
TATTTGGTTTTTATACCTTTTGCATTAATCGCTTTGGGATGGTTGATTCAACGCAGTTTAAATCCACTGGAAAAATTTAAAAAAGAACTGGCAAAACGGGATGCCTTTGAACTTTCTCCAATCTCTCAAATGCCTTATCCAGAGGAAATTGCGCCGACCATTATTGAAATGAACCAGTTGTTTGAACGAATTTCGTTGTCGCAGCAGGAACAGCGCCAGTTTATTGCTGACGCAGCGCATGAGTTACGGACCCCGATTACCGCACTGAATTTGCAAATGCAGATTTTGCTACAAAAATTTCCACAAGATGACGCTCTACAAAATTTGAGTAAAGGTTTAATTCGTATTCAGCATTTGGTGAGTCAATTATTGAGTTTGGCAAAACAAGATGCCTCGGTCTTTGAACTTGAGCGCAAACAACATTTTGATCTTAAGCAAGTTGCAACCAATTGCGTGGAGCAACTGGTACATTTGGCGATGCAAAAAGATATTGACCTTGGCATGGAGCGACAACAGCGCATTGCCTTATATAGTCTTGAGCCAACCGTACATTCAATCATTTTTAATTTGATTGATAACGCCATCAAATATACCCCTGCACAGGGCATGATTAATGTCTCCGTCTTTGAACATGCGGGGCAGGCGGTTGTACAGGTTGAAGATAGTGGGCCTGGCATTGACCCAGCTTTATATGAGCAAATTCGAAAACGCTTTTATCGAATTTATAATCATGAAGAAATTGGAAGTGGTTTAGGGCTGGCAATCGTGGATAAAGCCGCAAAACATATCGGTGCGGATTTGGAGTTTTCTCAAAGTGAAACACTAGGTGGTCTGAAAGTGAGTTTACAGATCCCATTTAGTCAATCATGAGTGACTCAATCATTTTCGGATCAAGCTCAATTTAGATACTTAAAGATTAGATCCATGTAAATGCTTTGCTGTTTTGCTGCGTAGTTGATGTAGTGAGATGGCGAGAAAACAACAGATACATGACACAATTAAATGCCCAAATAAACCATGCTGTCCATAGATTATGACTGAGAAAATGTGCACCCCGCATCATTTGCGCCCAGCCAAAAGCAAAGTCTAAAATCAGCCCAGCACATAAAAAGAAGTAAGCACGGGCAGGTCGATGTATTCGATAAACAAAATATCCCGTAATTAAGGCAAAACCAGTCGCAGCATGGCCACCGGGGAAGCAGTGTCCTTGGCGTGCTGAAAAATCCCAAGAAAAGCCTTGGGCTGTGGCGACGGTCATATTCCAAGGGCAGGCATGTGCAGATTGTGATTTGAGTAAACCAATAATTGCCGTGCTGAGTAGAGCCACCACGATAAAATAGCCAAATTCAAACTTACGTGCTTTCAGATGCGGATATTTAAAACTGCATATCCATGCTGCGATATACAGGACATACACACCTATGACGATATTCTTGATATAGCGATGGTTCAGCACCGCAAGTGCCCAATCATTACGATGAGGAAAACCACCATGTAGGTCGACCCAAGGCTGAATAAAAGTTTGGTCGAGCGAACCACCGACGGGAAAAACATAAAGGAGGCCAACCAAACTGAGTGTGAGCAGCAGGGCTTGTCGTAATAAAAAGGAACGGTTCGAGAGCATAAGTCGTGTGATGTGCTGAAATTATTTTGTTTGAATGCTGCTATTTGAAACCACAAAACTTAAATCAGACTTAATCGGCTATTTGAACTGTATCGATATCGATAGTGAAGAAGGTGCATAAAGCAGAACGGGCATTGTGTTAAAGTTTTTGAAAACTCAGTAATGAAGATTTATGAGCATACGTGCAGTCCTTTTTGATTTAGATAATACCTTGACTCACCGAGATCACAGCGTTCAGGCCTATACGCAGTATTTAGCCGAGTCTTATCAGTCGACGTTGGCGGAGGTAGACCTTGTACAGATTAAACGTATTATTAACCGTATAGATAATGGGGGATATCCGAAAAAAGAACTCCTTACACATCCGAGTATTGGGGCATCTGTCGCTTATGCTCTACAAACGGAGCTGGATTGGATACAACGCCCTGATTTTGATGAACTCACACAATTTTGGTTTCAGCACTTTGGTCAGTTTGCTGTGGCGATGCCAGGAGCATTGAGCTTGCTGCAGCAACTAAAACAACAGCAGTATAAATTGGCGGTGGTGTCGAATGGTGGACATGCCACACGCCTGAATATTTTAAATGGACTGGGTTTTGCATCGTATTTTGATCAGATCATCAGCTCGGAAAGTGCACGCATCAGTAAGCCCAAAGTTGAAATATTTCAGTACAGTTGTCGTGAGTTGGGCGTGACGGAAACCGAGTGTTTATTTATTGGTGATCATCCTGTCAATGATATTTATGGTGCGAGCCAAGCAGGGATGTCTGCCGTATTGCTTGAAGGCTTTCATACTTTAAGTGCAGAACAACAGCACAGCATTCCGAATAAAATTCAGCATTTGGATCAGGTCTTAGATTTTCTAAAATAAGGATTTCTAAAAATAGAGCTTTGAGTGCATTTCAGGGTTAAAAAAGCGGCATAAATGCCACTTTAGATTATGCTGTTTAAAACATGTTTTCTTCAGAGTTTGCCGAAATACGGTGAATACTTAAGTCTGCACCACGGAATTCTTCTTCTTGATCTAGGCGAATGCCCATCGTTACTTTGAGTAGACCATAAACGATAAAACCACCAGCCAATGCAATCACGATCGCGAGCAGCGTACCGATACATTGAGAGATCATTGAAATACCGCCTAAACCGCCCAACCATTTTTGTCCAAATACACCCACTGCAATACCACCGAAAGCACCACAGACACCATGTAGTGGCCATACGCCAAGTACATCATCGACTTTGAGTTTGTTTTGAGTGTATGTAAATAGTTTGACAAAGATCAGACCTGCGATAGCGCCGATAATCAACGCACCGACAGGATGAACTACATCTGAGCCTGCACAGATCGCTACCAAACCTGCTAAGGGACCGTTATGTAAGAAACCGGGGTCATTTTTACCCATAAAGTTTGCTGCAAGCGTACCGCCCACCATTGCCATGAGAGAGTTAATCGCAACCAGTCCTGAAATGGCATCCAAACGTTGCGCACTCATCACGTTAAAGCCAAACCAGCCGACGATTAAAATCCAAGAGCCCAAGGCAAGGAATGGAATACTTGAAGGCGGGTGCGCACTGATACGACCGTCTTTTTTATAGCGTCCATGACGTGCGCCAAGTAAAAGTACTGCAACTAAAGCGATCCAACCGCCCATCGCATGTACCACGACCGAACCTGCAAAGTCATGAAAGGCTGCGCCAAATGTGCGTTCTAACCATGCTTGTAGCCCAAAATTACCATTCCACGCCATGCCTTCAAAGAATGGATAGACCAAAGCGACCAATAATAATGTGGCAATCGCTTGAGTCCGCATTTTTGCACGTTCAGCAATACCACCTGAAATAATCGCTGGAATGGCTGCGGCAAAAGTCAGCAGGAAGAAACAACGCATTAAGTTGTAGCCATGATCGGCTGCTAAAGTGTCCCCAATATGGAAAAAGTGCTGACCATAAGAGATGTAATAACCCACAAAAAAGTATGCAATTGCGGAAATAGAAAAGTCAGTCAAAATTTTACTCAGCGCATTGACCTGATTTTTATGTCGTACTGTACCTAATTCTAAAAATGCAAAGCCAGCATGCATGGCAAGAACCAATACTGCACCAAGAAGGAGAAAGAGGAGATCTATATTTTGCATAAGGTGTTCCAGTTTAGTGCGCTAGTTCACGAAAAGAACTTCAGTATATCGAGCGAAAAAAAATGGAAAAGAGATTGGCGCTAGGGAAATTTTGATTAAAAAAACTTAAAAATACATAAGACTCGATATAAAGCAAAGACTTGCATTTAAAGCTTAAAAGTGCACCAAAAAGATGCGCATCAATATTTACAAGAGAAAATTAACTAAATGATTCTTAAATGGAAAAGGCTGAAAAGTGAATATGTTTGAAACTTATTTAATTTTATAGCGCCAAAAAGGGATTAATTCAGGGCATTGAATATTTTTTGAATTTTCATCGGAATGCGAGAAATTTGGGCATGTATTTGAGTTTACTCGCAGATATTACGGTGAACGGTTATTATTGTGCAAATGAAATGAAAGTTGAGAAGAACACAGCTTTAAAATTTGCCTATCATTGGGTCATTTTGTTCATTGAGTTGGTTATTCTGTAGTGCAAATACATGACAAATTATTTCAAAGGGCTTTTATTAGAGTGTTGTAGCGGAAATGCGGTTTTGAGCTCTTTTAGTTCCGGTTGATGAGGAGAATACTAATTTAAGCGAGACGTTGAGTATTGATTGCCTCCGCCCAATCACAGCATCCACATCGTGGGCAAACATCTTGTGCGCCATGGATATACATAGTTTTACCGCAATGCGTACAGGCATAGAGATGATGCATTTTGATATCTCGAACCGCTTTATAGGGTTTCGGAAATAGTGGCAGTCCATAACGCACTTGTTCAGGTGGGTAAAACAAAATACTAAATTTTCCATCACTTTCTAATAAACCAACTCGAACTTGTCCAAGATGCTCCACATTTTGCTGACGCATTTCAGAGAAGAATTCATCATGTGACATTTTACCTTGTTTAATCTTTTCTAAAACCAATTCACCATCTTCAACAATGTAGAGGGCTTTGCCTTCAATTAAATCTTCAAAGGGTTGGTATTTCATCATGAGCCAAGTGATTACGCGGTATAAACCAATCACCACTGTCATCACAATGAGAGCTTGCAGGAGGGGGAGCTCCTCTTCAAACATTGGGTCGCCTGCAATAGAACCCAAAGCAAGGAGGATAGCAACTTCAAAGATGGATAACTGACGTACGCCGCGTTTGCCTGTTAGGCGTAAGAATACGATGATTAAAACGAACATAATGACGCTACGCAAAATCACTTCGGCAGCAAAAGTCCATGTGGTGTCATGGATGAATATTTGGGCTAAATCCATGTCTCATCCTTTTTTATCGTTATATGTTTTAACTTAGCAAAGCGCTAGGCGATAAAGCAGCTCAATTGTGTTAATTTTTAAGCATTATTTGAAAATGGATTTCATGCTAACGGTATTGTATGCATGAGATATTTGATGAAAAAAGTGCTTTAAAATAGCCATAAAAAAAGCACCGACGAATCGATGCTTTTGATGTGGTCTGGCAATTTTTAAAGATGCTCAGTTATTTAATATGTTCTGCAATATCCGTAAAGATTACACCTAAACCATGTGCGCCAGCATCTGGATAGCCAAGACTACGGTCGCCTACAGTTCCCGCACGTCCCATACGCGCTACGATCTCTTTGGTATTTTCAGCGCCTTGAACCGCCGCTTTTGCACCAAGTACAAAGTTTTCTTTAAAGGATTTATCGGTATGGGCAGACCAAGAATCTGCGCATGGTACAAGTGCATCAATCAGGGTTTTATCACCCACCACTGCGCCACGTCCAAATGAACGCTCACCTGTAGTTTGAATGCCTTTGACCGCTGCTTGCAGCATCTCGGCAAAATCAGCGACAGTTAAAACTGATTTGCCTTGAATTGATTTCGCTGCCGCACGGAATGCTGAACCCCAGATTGGGCCAGACGCGCCACCACAATGTTCCATAATGATCATTGAGCAGTTCAGCATGAATTCATCCATCTGCTGCGCTTGAATCAGACTTTGCCATTCACGTTTTAATTGCTTAAAGCCTTTCGCCACGCTCATACCGAAGTCGCCGTCACCAGCATGTGCGTCCAGCTCACAGAATGGCACTTCATTTCTAATGATACAGGCAGACATCACATCCACCACATAGCGCATGTTTTCGATGGTGAATTGCTCATTGCTAATCACCGCATGTTCAGGCTGTGTTTCAACTTGGGTGTTTACTACAGCTTCGGCTGAAGCATCTTTGGATACAAAAGTTAAAGGCTGTGCTGCTGAACCATCCATTTTAAATGCAGGGGTATTGGCTGCTGCATCGAGGTAGGTTTTCAATTCATCATCGACAGCAAGCAAGGACACAGATGCACCATTCATGTCGATACTGGTCATATAGTTGCCGACAAATGTGCGGTAAATTTTGATGCCTTTACGTGCAAGGTGTTCGCATACATCATGGTTAAAGACATACAACTCTTGCAGCGGTGTGCTACCAAAGCCATTGACCAAGACTGCAACTTCTTTCATGTCTGGGCGGTCAAGGAACAGGTCATCCACGATGCGCTGTGCCATTTTTTTGGATGGCAAGATTTTTTCACGACGGATGCCGGGTTCACCGTGAATGCCGATGCCATATTCCATTTCGTCATCAGCCAAAGTAAACGTTGGCGTGCCTTTGGCTGGAACAGTACATGAGCTATAAGCAAAACCAAGGCTAATGACGTTGTCCGCAGCTTTTTGAGCAATCGCTTTTACGTCTGCAAGTTCTAAGCCTTTTGATGCTGCTGCGCCTGCAATCTTATGTACAAATACTGTGCCTGCAACACCACGACGACCGACTGTATATAGGCTGTCTTTAACCGCAATGTCATCTGCCACTTTTACATAGTCAACTTTAATGCCGTCTTCAGTTGCAAGGGCTGCGCCATTCTGGAAATTCATCATATCGCCAGAATAGTTTTTGATGATCATCAGCACGCCTTTGTCAGTTGCGACTTGCTGTAAGGCTTTATAGACCTGAATTTGCGATGGAGATGCAAATACATCACCACATACGGCAGCGTCTAACATGCCTGTGCCTACAAAGCCTGCATGGGCAGGTTCGTGACCGCTACCACCACCACTGATAAGTGCCACGTTATTGTGCTTTTCTTTGCGTGAAATGATTTTGTGCGACTCGTTAAATGCGAGTTCTGGATGGGCAAGAACAAAGCCTTTGCACATTTCAATTACGATGTTTTCTGCACCGTTCATGAGTTTTTTCATGGATGTACCAATCTGTATTTATAGGGGAGAATGTAAAAAAGTTTATTATTATCGAAAAACATAATGTTTGCTGACATAAAAGTGTAAAAAAGGGCAGTTGATCGATGAGTGTGGTGGAAAATTGACGTCTCAGTTGTATATATTCTTCGATAGAATCCCCTTCTTGCGAAGCTACGCTTCTCACCTTTTGCAAAAGGGGACTTTTTCATGTGATTAAATGAATTACGTGATAGTCCCTCCCTTTTTTAAAGGGAGGTTAGGAGGGATTAAAAATATTAAAATAGAAGAATAAAATGAAACCCTACAATAAAAACTTAAAACAAGCCGCAGGTGATTTACGCAATAACATGACTGATTTACCTCTCCCTAACCCTCTCCTGAGAGGAGAGGGAACTTTCACTATTGAATTAACCTGATTATTAAATTAGATGGTGCGCCCTCTCCCTTTGGGAGAGGGCTGGGGTGAGGGCTTGAATGTAGGCTTTAGTGCGATGGTAGTCAGCACTTTTCGCCTGAAGGATTAGAGGCAGATCGAGTGCGAGATGAAGCTTTGGCTAAAGGTGTTGAGATTTGATAATGGGCAGGTAATGGCGCAGATTGATGATGTGGTGGAAGTGATTTATCGGTATTGTTTGGAAGTATTTTCTAAAGAATCCCCCTAAATCCCCCTTTTGCAAAGGGAGACTTGATACGAATTTGATTGCGGTTATGGAGTCGCATAGTTCCTCCCTTTTTAAAAGGAGGCTATGAGGGATTACATACGAAAATTATAGAGAAAATAGCTTTAATAGCCCATTAATTCAAAATGTCTAAAAAACAGTCTGTTTCTTGCTTCAGGTATAAAATTGAATATTGTTTCTAAATTATAAATTTTGATAATTTTTTCGGCTAAATCAATTTGATGAAGGAAAAACAGGCTTTTTACTAACTCTTCTAAGAATATAACTTTTGACAAAATATTACTTAGAGAGTCTCTAATGTTCTTATATTTAGCTTGTTTTTGAAAAAGCTCATATGAAGAAATATAGTTCTCACTGTACTTATGTTTATCTATAGATAAGTAATATAAAGATTGTAAGTCCGAAACATAATTGTCTGATAAGTCTTTTTCTAAAAGTATCATTCCTTTCTTATGCAATGAACCACATCGGAAAAAATCATCTATAAAATTTGAATCTTTTTCATCCTTATCTACAGTTGTTTCTTTATGACTATAAACTTCTTTAAAGTCAGGAGAAAAATAAGTTATCCAGATGTCACATAGTTCTAAAATTTGGACATCATTCAAAAAAGCAAGAGGTTTTTTGATTCCGATTTTATGACTTAATTCATAATGATCTTTAATAAGCTTTATGGCTTTAGCTAGTTCATTATTAGAAATTTTATAACATTTTGTCAGTTCCTCTTTAATGGCTTTGAAGGAGTTATCACTCCATTGTTCGTATGGCGGAAGATGTGTAGTTAACTCAAATATTTGTTGGCGTGATAGGTTTTTTGTGAATGTCCCAAGTTTGTATTCATCTATCAACGAATCAATCAAATAAACTAAATCATCTAGATTATCTTCTAAATCTTTGAATCTTGTATTGAGAATATAACAGTTGATAACACCTTGTTCGACTAAATGTGTCTGATCATCATTGCTTCTAGGGTATCTAAAAGTTTGTCCTGTAGGATCAATACTTGCTATATCACATATTGTTTCATTAATTCGATCAATTAACTCTCTAAAACGGGTATCAAGCAAATTTGCATTTATTTTGAAATATGACCAAATATTCCCAATATCATGTGAAGTAATCAAATTAAAACAGGGTAAATCAATCTTTTTGATGTGAGCTAATAATCTAATTTCTTCAATAGCACCTTTAAGTCTAAGCTCAATAGAATGGCGCATATTAAAACAGATTGGATAAATCAAATGATCAATTTGTTCACCTTTGGAATTTAAAATGTAATTTAAAAGAAGATTAGCCGCTTTAGAATAGCCTTTTGAATATTCTATATAATTAGGTTGTCCATTATCCCCAACACATGCATTAGCCCATGTTGGCCCACTTCCAGTGAATGTTTTGTTGTCCATAAGTGTTTATTACAAAGTTTTTAGAATTTTAATGCAATATTATTGCATAAATCCCTCTTAACCTCCCTTTAAAAAAGGGAGGAGTTGTCACGTAATTCATGTAATCACATGACAAAGTCCCCCTTTGAAAAAGGGGGATTTAGGGGGATTAAAAAATAAAAGCCCTCACTGTGAGGGCTTTTATTAATGCAAATTATTGAACCGAATCATCCAAATTCGGTGCTAACCAACGCTTCGCTTCATCCAAAGTCCAGCCTTTACGCTTTGCATAATCCTCAAGCTGATCGCCTGCGATTTTACCCACGTTAAAGTATTGGCTTTCAGGGTTTGCATAGTAGAAACCGCTGACAGATGAAGGCGGCCACATTGCAAAGCTAGAAGTCAATTGCGTACCAATTTTATCGGTAGAACCTAACCAATCAAACAATGGCGCTTTTTCAGAATGCTCAGGACAAGCAGGGTAGCCCGGTGCAGGACGGATGCCCACATACTTCTCTTTAATCAATTCTTCATTGCTTAAGGTTTCAGACGCTTGGTTACCCCAGAACTCTTTACGGATGCGCTCATGCAAATGCTCCGCAAACGCTTCCGCAAAACGGTCACCTAAAGATTGCGCAAGAATTGCAGAGTAGTCATCGCCTTTAGCTTTGTACTCATTGGCCATTTCTTCTGCACCAAAGATCGATACAGTGAAACCGCCCAAGTAGTCTTCTGCGACACCTTTAGGCGCAATAAAGTCCGCTAATGACAAGTTTGGTTTACCTGTCACTTTATCAGACTGTTGACGAATGTGATGGAAGGTATGCGTAACCGATTGACCATCTTCGCTATACACTTCAACCGAATCCGCTGCTGAACGGTTTGCAGGGTAAATACCAAACACAGCACGAGCATCAAAACGTTTGTTGTCGATGATGTCTTTTAGCATGGTCTGTGCTTGTTCATATAAGTCAGTTGCTGCTTCACCTACAACTTCATCAGTTAAGATAGCAGGGAATTTACCTGCCAAACTCCAAGAAATGAAGAACGGTGTCCAGTCAAAGTATTCAACCAAAGTTTCCAATGGATAATTGGTCAGCGTTTGCGTACCAATAAAGTTTGGCTTCGCAGGCGCATTGGCAGCAAAGTCAATTTTTAAGCCATTTTCTACAGATTCAGCATACGTCAGTTTGGCCGCTTTTGGCTGTTTATTGGCAATACGCTCACGGACTTTTTCATATTCAGCACGGGTTTCTGCAACAAACTTCGGTTTCATTTCTTTAGAAAGTAAAGTTGTTGCTACACCCACCGCACGAGATGCATCGGCAACATAAATCACCGCATCATTTGAATATTGCGGATCAATTTTTACTGCTGTATGTGCTTTAGATGTGGTTGCACCGCCAATCATCAATGGAATATTAAAGCCTTTGCGCTGCATTTCTTTCGCAACAAAAACCATTTCATCTAAAGACGGTGTGATCAGACCTGATAGACCAATAATGTCGACTTTTTCATCAATCGCAGTTTGCAGAATCTTCTCGCAAGGCACCATCACGCCAAGGTCGATGATGTCATAGCCGTTACAGCCCAGCACCACGCCCACGATATTTTTACCGATGTCATGTACGTCACCTTTCACGGTTGCCATCAGGACTTTACCCTTAGATTGGCCAGCTGTTTTTTCCGCTTCAATGAACGGATTCAGCCAAGCTACAGCCTGTTTCATGACACGTGCAGATTTCACGACTTGCGGCAGGAACATTTTGCCTGAACCGAACAAATCACCTACCACATTCATGCCGTCCATCAGCGGACCTTCAATCACATCGAGTGGACGTTTAGCTTTCAGGCGTGCTTCTTCAGTATCTTCATCAATAAAGGTGGTGATGCCTTTAACCAAAGCGTGTTCAAGACGTTTTTCAACTGGAAGTTCACGCCATTCCAAGTTTTCAACTTGTTTTTGCGCTGCGCCTTGACCGCGGTATTTCTCAGCAACTTCGAGCAGTTTTTCAGTTGCATCGTGCTGACTTTCACCTTGGTTTTGGTTCAAGATCACATCTTCAACCGCAGCTTTTAGTTCAGCGTCAATATCATCATAAATCGCCATTTGACCAGCGTTGACAATCCCCATGGTCATGCCTTGTTTAATGGCATGGTACAAGAACACGGAGTGAATCGCTTCACGAACGGGTTCGTTACCGCGGAAAGAGAAGGATACGTTAGACACACCGCCTGAAATCATCGCATGCGGCAAGTTTTGTTTAATCCAGCCTGTCGCTTCAATAAAGTCCACAGCATAGTTGTTGTGTTCTTCAATACCTGTTGCCACTGCAAACACGTTCGGGTCAAAAATGATGTCTTCAGCAGGGAAGCCCACTTCATTGACCAATACATCATAAGAACGTTTACAGATTTCTTTTTTACGTGCAGCAGTATCGGCCTGACCATTTTCGTCAAAGGCCATGACAATCACGGCAGCGCCATACTGACGGCACAAACGCGCTTTATGCACAAACTCGTCATAACCTTCTTTGAGGGAGATCGAGTTAACAACCGCTTTACCTTGTACGCATTTCAAACCTGCTTCAATGATGTCCCATTTAGATGAGTCAATCATGATCGGCACACGTGAAATTTCAGGCTCAGATGCTACAAGATTCAGGAAGTGCACCATTGCGCCTTCTGAATCCAACATGCCTTCATCCATGTTGATGTCAATAATTTGCGCGCCTGCTTCAACTTGCTGCTGCGCAACATCTAAAGCTTCAGCAAAGTTTTCTTCACGGATTAAACGCAGGAACTTTTTAGAACCTGTCACGTTGGTACGTTCACCGACGTTCACAAACAGCGAATCTTCTGTAATGTTGAACGGTTCTAAACCGCTTAAACGGCAAGCAGGCTTAGTTTCTGGCACTTGGCGTGGTGCAATGTCTTTTACGGCATTGGCAATAGCGCGGATATGATCCGGCGTTGTACCGCAGCAACCGCCCGTGATGTTAATCAGGCCGCTTTCTGCAAATTCTTTAATAAACGCTGCAGTTTGTTCAGGGGTTTCATCATAACCGCCAAAGGCATTTGGCAAGCCAGCATTCGGATGCGCTGAAACAAAAGTATCTGCAACGTCTGCAATGGTTTTCACATGCGGACGCATGGCATCTGCACCTAGGGCACAGTTAAAACCGATTGACAATAAGTCGCCATGACGCACTGAGTTCCAGAACGCTTCAGCGGTTTGACCGGTTAAGGTACGGCCAGAGGCATCGGTAATCGTGCCTGAAATCATCAATGGCAATTCATAGCCTAGCTGATTAAACACTTCTTTCACTGCAAAGATGGCAGCTTTACAGTTTAAAGTATCGAATACAGTTTCAATGAGCAGAATGTCCGCACCGCCTTCAATCAGGGCATGCGCAGCTTGAATATAGTTTTCTTTTAGCTCATCAAAAGTGATGTTACGGAATGCTGGGTCATTTACATTTGGCGAGATCGAGCAAGTGCGTGAAGTCGGCCCAAGCACACCTGCAACAAAACGCGGTTTTTCAGGCGTAGAGTATTTTTCACAAGCGGCTTTAGCAATACGCGCTGCTTCACGGTTGATCTCTGATACCAAATCTTCCATGTGGTAGTCAGACATTGAAACTTTAGTGCCGTTAAAGCTGTTGGTTTCAATAATGTCTGCGCCAGCATCGAGGTAGGCTTCATGAATGCCTTGGATAATTTGCGGCTGCGTCAACACCAATAGGTCATTATTGCCTTTGAGGTCAGATGCCCAATCTGCAAAACGCTCACCACGGTAGTCAGCTTCTTCGAGTTTATGACGCTGAATCATGGTGCCCATTGCACCGTCGATAATCAGAATCCGTTGAGCGAGCAGCTCTTTTAGGGTGGCAAGCGTGGACATAAATAACCCCAATCCGATGGAATATAAAATCGGCAAATATATTAACAGAATTCATTGCAGTTTTATTGATATTCAATCATCTTCACAGCGCGCAATTATTAGCTTGTTGAATTAATGAGCAATATTGCAACTTGATAATTTCATATTCCAATTTCATATAAATGTATGGAAAGCTTCATGAATTTGTCATATTGCTCAGGCAAGATTAAAAAACATCCAGCAGGGCTATGCAATATGACAAAAAACATGACAGATGAAATATAAGCTGAAACATTGGGTTTCAAAGAAAATAAAGTTTAAATACGCAGATTAAATAACTGATTTACTTTATGAAAGTAGAGTATAAAAGTCGGTTTTTAACACTTTAAAAAAACAAATAAAGCATGAAAAATTGCTTTATATGACACCGCTTTGTCATATAATTGTCATAATTAAATTGAACAATATGGGGATTTTAAAATCCTCTATTCCTGCCTGCATGAATTCTAAACAAACTCCCGTAGATTCAGCGCACACGTCGACTACTCAAAAGTCTACGAATGTTCATGTGCCTACACCGAAATTCTTTATGCCGGTATTTTTAACGGTGATTATTTCAACGTTGATTTATATTGGTTTTCAGGTGACTGCCGATTTAGCGCATGTTCCGCCTTTAAGTCTTTATTCAATGATTTTATTGGGCACAGCCTTATTCATCGCACTTGGCTTTGAATTTGTAAATGGTTTCCATGACACTGCAAACGCAGTGGCAACAGTGATTTATACCAACGCCTTGTCAGCACCAGTTGCGGTAATGTGGGCAGGTTTCTGTAACTTTCTGGGTGTAATGGTTGCCAGTGGTGCAGTCGCTTACGGCATTATTGCCTTATTACCTGTTGAATTGATTATGAATGTCGGTTCAGGTGCTGGTTTTGCCATGGTTTTCGCTATGTTGATCGCAGCGATTTTGTGGAATTTAGGGACTTGGTTCTTAGGCATCCCAGCGTCTAGTTCGCATACTTTGATTGGTTCTATTCTTGGCGTTGGCATCATGAACTACCTGTTAAATGCAGGCGGTGGTGCGAGCGGTGTAGATATGGAGCAGGTGCTTAAAGTGGGTAAGGCGTTATTGTTCTCTCCACTGATTGGTTTTGCATTTGCGGCTCTCGTTTTCTTGTTGGTGAAGCGTATTTTCCGCAAACAGCTTGAACTGTTTCAGCCACCAGAAGGCAATAAGCCACCACCACCACTGATTCGTGCAATTTTGATCTTTACCTGTACAGGTGTAAGTTTTGCGCACGGTTCAAATGATGGTCAAAAAGGTATGGGTCTGATCATGCTGATTTTGATCGGATGTGTGCCATTGGCTTATTCACTGAATAAGAACTTAGATAATCAACATATTCAATCTTTCCATCAGTTATCTGCTCAAACTGCGACGGCGATCTACGCAGAGCATAATGATATTCCTGATGCAAAGGCACGTGATGTACTCACCAAATACATTCAAACTAAAGAAGTCAGCCCAGAAGTTGTGCCAGCTTTGGCAAGTTTGACGGATCATTTAGGTGAGCGAGTTGCACAGTATGGCGACTTAAAAGATATTCCTGAACAAGAAGTATCTTCGATTCGTAATGATATGTACTTAAGTACCACTGCTTTTAAACGTCTAGATAAAGCTGAGCAACTACCAGCAATGGCAGAAGCTGAACAAAAGACTGTGAAGGAATATCGTAGTCACTTAGACTCCTTCTTACAATACATTCCAACATGGGTGAAAGTCGCTGTTGCATTAGCACTGGGTCTTGGAACCATGGTGGGTTGGAAACGTATTGTCGTGACTGTAGGTGAGCGTATTGGTAAAAACCACATGACCTATGGTCAGGGTATGTCTGCCGAGCTTGTTGCTATGTCAACGATTGCTGCTGCGGATGGTTTTGGTATGCCTGTATCGACTACACACGTACTTAACTCTGCGGTTGCAGGTACCATGGTCGCGAATAAATCGGGTCTGAACTTTACAACAGTGAAGACCATTCTATCGGCTTGGGTCTTCACTTTACCTGCAACGATCTGTCTATCAGGTTGCTTGTACTGGTTATTCTTGAAAGTGTTCTAAGCAACTCAAATTCCAGATATAAAAAAATGCTGCTTCGGCAGCGTTTTTTTATGGCTGTATCTTAGACATCACCGATTTGAATGGGATGGCTGAGAGCTGAAATGGAATAGTCAAACTAACAAGTTGAAGCTTTGAAAAGTTCAACACTTATTTGAACCAATGCAGTTACGCTTTTTTAAACAGTCCCAATACTTTTTTCACGGGCAATTTCTCTTCAGCAAAACCATACAGCGCTGCAAAAGGTAAGGCGGTACGTGCCAAATAAGCCACACGCCATAAGCCACCATGGTTGGCACCATGCATCATGAGTTCTAATGGATGGTCTAGCGCTGTTTCAGGGTTAGCAACCGATTGAGGATTTCTCAAGTCGTGAATCCATAATGCAGCCATGAGTGCATTGGTGGTTTCAGGTTGGAAGGATTCCACATCAAATAAACTCGCACCATTAAATGCGGCTTTTAATAATGGATTCTTCGTCACTGAGCGGGTCGTGGTGGATGGCGCAATATTGATACTAACCCGCTGACCATTTTGACGTGCGACAGTTGCGCGCCATTGTTGGATACGTTTTGCGAGTGCGTAGTTTGGACCTTGTTCCACCACCAAACAGTCAGCGATACCATAGGATTTTCCATTGTCTGCTGTGGTGGTTTGCTCATTATTTTGCTTAAAGAAATGCTGACCTGTGACTTTCGCAATACTTTGTGTCAATAGTTTTTGTGCAGAAGCACGGTTTTGGAATTTGGCTTGCGCTGCCGTAACAATCTCTTCTGGCACCGCATAGACATCGGTCGGAGTACACATAAACATCAAGCTGGTGTCGGCTTTTTGTTGGCTGACATAGGCCATGATGCTGTCCATTGCCATTGCAACACGAACATGCTTTTCACCATCCAAATAGGCAATTGCAGCCAGATCAAGCTGATGTTCACTTTGTGCAAGCCACTGTGCAATTTCAGGAATGTGTGTCAGTAAATTGGCACCCAATTTGTGTTTTAGTTCTTGAATGGGTGTGTCTTCATGCACAGCGTCGAGACTTGGCGCATATAAAGTGGCATTACCGGCCTGAACCGTGCTTAAGATTCGATCCCAAACACGTTCATTATTGAGGTCAATTGCCACAATATTGGCTTTCCATTTTGCTAACCACGTCAGAGGGCCAGCTTCGGAGGCAGCACCAAAAAGCACCATTGTCCGATCTGACAAATCGAACCATTCTGGGTGGGCAATGGCTTCACGTAATGCGTCTGCATGACTGGCTTCAATGATGCCAGTATCTTGCCATTTTTGAATTTGATCCAGTAAAGCCTCACCTTGTAGTTTTTGCCCATGATAGGGCACATACCACTCAGGCGCTGCATCACTTTCACCTTTTAATTTTACGGTATGCAGCGGATGTGCAGTCAAAGCTACTGCATCTTTGAGCGTATGCTTTTCTTGATCACGATAAAACTCAAAGACGTGATGCGCTTTATTTAAACCTTGCTCAGCAATGTTGATCGCTGCTTCAGATGATTGAATCCCTTGTTCAACCAAGGCTTTAAAATATTCAGGATATTTTTTACGCCAGTTTTTTTCTTGTTTCGCACGTACAGAAGACTGATGGTCAACTGCAGCTAAGGCTTCAGCGATAATTTCACGACCGGTTTTAGATGTACTCGGCTTTAGGTTTGAAGCCGAAATGGGAAATTGAAGACCTTCAGTTGAACTAGACATGCAAAATATCTCAGCTAATTTTGTCATTAATATACAGATGTATACATTATCTATGCCAAATTAAAAAATAGGGTGGCATAAAGTGCCAGATTTATATGATTTGTCATGTGCTTTTGTGAACTTTCGTAGAATATACAGCGTCAATTTTTATTGTCGGAATTGAAAAAGCCTTCGGTTTGAAGGCTTAAAAGAAGAGGGCATGAAATCAGCAACGGCAAATCAACAACGGCCTTTTTTAGCCTGTCCGGGCGGGCAAAAGTCGCCATGTCGATCTGGGTACTTATGAGGATAGTGATTACGATCTGGGTCGACCACGATACTGCCTTCACGGGTGTGAACGGCACAAGCACTCAACACGCAGGTCAACAGCAAACTTGAGAACATCAGGACTATTTTCATTGGAATTTTCCCTTTTTTATTCTGTGTCATTTCAGTTTAAATCAGGGCAAGGATAGATAGCGTTTCAATCTGCTGTGAAATTGTATAGCTCGATATTCAAAGTGCGGTGCTGTAAATGTGTGAAATTGGCTAAAGAAAAAATTAAAGGACATTTCGATTTAACGCAGCACAATAAAAAAGCCTAAACTGAAACGGTTTAGGCTGTCATATTACAGGTTCAATCAGTTTGATTTTTAGACTTATCCTTTAGAAAGGAACGTTTAATAACTGACTTAAGAAATGTGGAATGAGCTTCGGTTCAAGAATAATCGTCATGATTACACCATACGCTGCGCCCCAAAGGTGTGCGCTGTGGTTAATGTTGCTGTTGCCACGTTTACCTGACCAGATACTATAAGCAACATATAGCACGGCAAAAATAATCGCAGGAACAGGAATAAAGAATACAAAAATCAGTTTCCACGGCTCAAACAAGATATAAGCAAAGAGTACTGCAGATACTGCCCCAGAAGCCCCTAAACTTGCCCAATGGGTATCATGCTTATGTTTTAAATAACTCGGAATAATCGCAGCGATCAAACCGCCTAAATAAAACAATACAAAGCCCATGTCGAAGAAATATTGGCGATAAAAACTTTCAATCACGCTACCAAAGAAAAATAAGGTAATCATGTTGAACAATAGGTGCGCGCCATCTGCATGAATAAAACCATGGCTAATAAATCGGTCATATTCGCCACGACTGAGGGCTGGCGGCCAAAATAACAAACGATTCATCACTTTCTGATTTGAAAATGCAATCAGTGAAATCACCACCGTAATCAGGATAATGGTCACGGTGTGGTTAAAGGGTAGACCCAACATATATGACTATTCTACTTGTTAAAATTTATGCTCAATAATGCCATTAAAACGGCTTAAAGCGTGAACTTTCAGAATAATTCCGACAATTTTAGTTGATTTTTTTCTAATGCCCCGCATCTTAAGTTAAAATAGCGACTTCAGCTTGAGGAAATATTGTAATGTCGACTGAGAACAACAGCACAGCAGTTGCTGAAGAAATTCCAAACCTATTGATCACTCCAAATGCCCAAGAGTATTTGAAAGATCTTTTGGATAAACAAAATACACCGGGCATTGGTGTACGTGTTTTTGTGGAAAATCCGGGTACGCCACGTGCTGAATGTTGTATGGCTTACAGTGCACCAGAAGAAGTTGTGCCTACAGACTATAAACAAGACTATCCAGATTTCCCTGCATTTATTGACACACCGTCTATTCCATATCTTTTGGATGCGGTGATTGACTATAACAAAGACCGTTTTGGTGGTCAGTTAACTTTCCGTGCGCCAAACTCAAAAGTGCCACGTGTGGGTCCAGATGCCTCTGTAGAAGAGCGAATCACTTATGTTCTACAGTCAGAAATTAACCCTGGACTTGCAGGTCATGGTGGTAACTGTGCATTGGTAGAGGTGGTTGAAGATGCAGAACATGGTTTAACTGCAGTGCTTAAATTCGGTGGTGGTTGCCAAGGTTGTTCTTCAATCGATTTAACCCTGAAACAAGGTGTTGAAACAACATTGAAGCAGCATGTACCTGAGTTAATGCGTGTTGTTGACCAAACGGATCACAGTAATACTGAAGGTGCTTATTTCAAATAAGTTCAGTATTGTTATAAAAAAGCCGCAATGATGCGGCTTTTTTATTGTCTAAATCAAAAAAACGAAGATTTTTAGATATTTCTAGGGTTTTTACATCAAAATGATAAGCTATATCACAAATATAAATGAGAATGATTATTAAAATTAGTTGCAATATTGTTCGTGGTAGTTACAATGTGCAACACAATATTCAAGATTTCTCCATAAATACGTTCATTTGGAAGCACTCAATGACCAAACAACTATTCAAATCAACGCTTACACTTTCAATACTCTGTGCATTGGTAAGTTTGTCGCATGCAGAAGATGTGCAAACTGAAGCATCAGATGAATCCGTAACGAAGATGGAAACCATTGTTGTT
This sequence comes from Acinetobacter sp. YH12069, assembly GCF_013419675.1. Taxonomy (NCBI): domain Bacteria; kingdom Pseudomonadati; phylum Pseudomonadota; class Gammaproteobacteria; order Moraxellales; family Moraxellaceae; genus Acinetobacter; species Acinetobacter sp. YH12069. Next base: position 124,803 of record NZ_VOZS01000005.1, read on the forward strand.
ACTGCAGCAGAACAGGTTAAACAATCATTAGGTGCTTCAAAAATTACGGCAGAAGATTTAGAAAAAATGCCGGTTGTGAATGATATTTCAGAGTATGTGCGCCGTATGCCGGGTGTGAATTTGACTGGTAACAGTGCCACCGGGCAACGTGGTAATAACCGTCAGATTGATATCCGTGGTATGGGGCCTGAAAACACGTTGATCTTAATTGATGGCAAGCCTGTAAATTCGAGAAACTCAGTACGTTATGGCTGGCGCGGTGAGCGTGATACACGTGGTGATTCGAACTGGGTACCTGCGGATGCTATTGAATCGATTGAAGTGCTGCGTGGTCCAGCAGCAGCGCGTTATGGTTCAGGTGCGATGGGTGGTGTGGTCAATATTAAAACCAAGAAAGTGACCAACGACGTGCATGGCTCTGTGGAAGTTTTTACCAATCAACCTGAAGACGCTAAAGAGGGCGCAAGTCACCGTGAAAGCTTTAACTTAAGCGGGCCAATTCTCAAAGATGTCCTTTCATATCGGTTATACGGTAGTTATAACAAAACCGATTCAGATGCTGCGGATATTAATGCCTTAATGGACAATGGCGCGCGTATGGCGGGTCGAGAAGGCGTAGAGAATAAAGATATTGCTGGGCGCTTGGCTTGGCAGTTGAATGATCAACAAGTCTTGATGTTTGATGCAAGTGTTGGCCGCCAAGGCAACCGTTTTGCAGGCGACAGTCAAAACAGTGTATTTGATCCAGCCGATCCAAACAAAGCACCAATTTTATCCGCTTTAATCGGTGAAGAAACCAATACCATTTATCGTGATAGTTTTGCATTAACTCATGAAGGTACGTGGGGTTGGGGTGACAGTAAACTCATAGCGCAATATGACAAAACCAAAAATAAGCGCTTACCTGAAGGTACAGGCGGTAGTACAGAGGGTCAGATTAATAATCTTGAAAATAAACAAACGTCACATCTAGAAACCATTCGCTTTAATGCAGAAGCCAATCTGCCGTTCCAATGGTATGTCCCACAAGTATTAACTTTAGGCACTGAGTGGGTCGAAGATGACTTTACCGATACGGTTAATACACAAGCTGGCGCAGGCGGTTTTGGTGATGCGCTGACTTCAGGTGACCGTTCACAAATGGATTCACGGATTGCGTCGGCCTATATTGAAAATAATATGAATTTGGGCGAAAGCACCGATGTTGTTTTGGCACTGCGTTATGATAATCATAGTAAATCGGGAGATAGCTGGAGTCCAAGTCTCAATATTACGCAAAAACTTGGTGACTATTGGACACTAAAAGGTGGTGTAGCTAAGGCGTATAAAGCACCCAATATGTACCAAAATGCGGAAGGTTATCTGTTAAGCACTCGCGGTAATGGCTGTCCAATTGGGCTGAGCCAATGTTTATTACAAGGTAATGGCGATCTCAAACCTGAAACTTCAGTGAATAAAGAATTAGGTGTACAGTTTGAAAAAGACATCGTAAATGCAAGCTTTGCATGGTTCCGTAATGATTATAAAAATAAGATCGTTGCAGGGGATACACGTCTAGAAGAACTAGAAGTAAATGGAACAACATATAATGTACTGCGTTGGATGAATACGCCAGAAGCCTTGGTGGAAGGTGTTGAAGGAAGTATTTCTTTGGACTGGGGTGATATCACGTGGACCAATAACGTCACCTATATGATCAACTCTGAAGATAAACGTACTGGCAATCCACTTTCAGTGATTCCAAATTACACCATAAACTCTATTTTGAACTACAACATCACGGATCGATTAGACAGTAACTTTGTCTATACCCAATATGGTCGTCAAAAACCACGTCAATATGCAGAAACTAGTCTTGAAAGCAAAAATGGCTTGGCGATGGATAGCGTGAAAAGTTATGGCATTGCAGGCATTAACTTTGGTTATAAATTTAATGCGGCTTTAAGTGCTCGTATCGGTGTGAATAACCTATTTGAGGAGCAAAAACTGCGTGATAAAACGGTCAACCAAACATATAACGAGCCGGGTCGAGCTTATTATGCAAGTTTGAAATACCAGTTCTAAGTATTTCTAAAAGAAAAGCCGCTTAACGCGGCTTTTTTTATGTTGGGATATTTAAAATTTTCAGTGCTTCACTTGAGTAGTAGAATTGTTCTAAATAGAGACGTGAACGCTCACGTATATAACCCGACTCTATCATCTGTTGTACGATAGGATTGAGTAAGTTTTGAAGTTCATGCTGAATCAGTGCTTCATCAATATTTAAATCACGTAGCAATAAATCAAAAGGGCGTTCTGCATTGCGCACGTACCAAGCGTATACGCCATCATGCACTTGCTGTTTCATATACTCAGACTGTCGCATAAAGTCCCAAATTTCATGACCCATGGCAACTGTTTGCGGCAAGTCCTGAACTTCAACATAGTTCTTTAATACTGAAACTGGCAGCGCTTTAATTTTATGCCACAAATTGGCTTGAAAATGGTACAGCTTATGATCATCAAAGTGCTGATTTAACACGGTTTCACTCATTTGACTGAGCTTTAAAATATTCTTTTGTAAGTATTTGCTGACTGCATTATCTAAATTGGTATCAGTGACATTTTCCAGTACCGATTTCCCCATTTTCATAAATCGTGAAACACCGGGGACAGATTTCGCAATAACTGAGTTGTCTAAATAATCTTGTATCGCATGTTGAATCAACTGACTGATCATGGCTGAAAATGCAGGATTGTTGACCATGGTATGAATTAAACGTTGACGATGTCCCTGTTTACTCGCCACATACTGTGCAATTTTATCAATGGTCAACACAGGAATGATTTCGGCAATCGTGGTGCTGTCATTTGCAGGATGAATCAGTGCAAATTTGATATGTTCAGCAATTTGCTCAATCAGAAATTGACTTGCAGGGGTATTTAAAATTTGTTTCTGCAACAAGGCATTGATTTGATCAAAACTCCAAATCTGCTGCAAAGATTGTTTACGAAACCATTGATAAAAATGGGTGAATTCAGTGGCTACGGTATCATTGTGTGAAAAGCTCTGATCTAAAAAGTTCAGTTGAGCGTCAATCAACTGCTCAATCATCGGGTTTTTCTGCATACTTTCCCTGAAGTCCCAGTGATGGGGATCTAAAAATGGCGAATGCTCAGTTTAACTGAATCAGTTTATCTACCAAAGGGTTTTTAAACTTTTGACTTTTCGCAAGGAAAGGCAAGTAATGGTCTGCAACTTGTTGTTCGGCTTCTAAGATTGGCATATGACCGACGTTATTTAATATCACTGGGGTTTCCGCACGTTTCAGTAAAGACTTGAGTTCGCTAGCCACTTCAACATTAAAGATTTTATCTTGTTTGCCCCAAAGGATCAGGGTTGGGGCTTCCACCGTTCGGGTTAAACGAGCAAAAGTTTCAGGGGTGTAGATTCGATTGAGCGTGACGACTTGATCGATCATTTTACTGGTGAAGGGCGCACGCGCAATTAAGATATTTTCCTGCGCTTCTTTAAGCTGTGTCGGAACATTAGGCGGATTCTGCATGAGTTTATGCATAACATCATCTAAATCCCCCGGTTTTGAAACGATTAAATTTTTAAGTTTATACGGGTCACGGGTATAACTGGTATTGGCTTGTTTATAAATGCCCGCGCTGTTGAGTAAAAATAAACTTTGGGTATCAAAAGGATATTGAGAGGCATATACCGTGGCAATGGAACCACCCAATGAGTGACCTGCAACATTCAGTTTATCTTCAATATCTATTTTAAGGACAAACTGGCGTAGTTGTTCCGTGACATTCGGGACAGAGACATCAAAATCGACAGGGACATGGGTATCGCCATTGGCCGGAAGGTCAGGGATGATCACGTGATAGTTCGGTGTTAAATAATGCGCAACACGGTTCCAATTATCACGTGTGCCGCCTAAACCATGAATGAGCAAGATGGTCGGTTTAGAGCGTTGACCACCTTCGCTATAACTCCAATTCACATTCCCGACTTGAACACTGTGTGTGACTAAACCAGCCGCTTTACGTTCTTGGCTCAAATAATTTTGCACGATAGAAGGTACGGCCAGGTTTTTGCTGATGGGAGACGGATTTGCAGCCAAAGCATGGTTGGCAGTAAACGTCATACAGCAAATTGTTGCTAGCTTGAAAAAGCCAAAAACGCGTGAATGATGTCCTTTCATTGACGTTTACCCCAGTTAAATCGAATCGATATATTTTTTAGATCATTTATATGACTATTATCAGAATGGGCTGAAATAGTAAAAGCGTATATTTATGAAATATATTGTAAATTAAAAATGACCTTTGTCATCCATTGCTTTTTTGATGTGGTTAAACTTGCGGTTTAATAATGTGAACCATTACAGAAAAAATAATTTTTTTTGATGAATGTGGAGTAGCATTTTCTATCAAGTTGCATCGTCGTAGAAAAAATTCACAGCAATTGTTTTTGCAAGTGACAATCGATTCGACTGGGATTAAAATATTGCAACTTCGGATAAGGGTAATTAGAACATGCTAGCAGCAGCAGAAGCTTTAGATCGTTTAAAAAAAGGGAATCAACGTTTTGTAAACGGTGAAACGAATCACCCAAAGCTTTTGACGCATCAACAACGTGCTGAAATGGCCGAAAGCCAAGAACCTTTTGCGATTATTTTAGGGTGTTCAGACTCACGTGTTCCTGCTGAAATGGTATTTGACCAAGGCTTAGGCGATTTATTCGTGATTCGTGTTGCAGGTAATATTGTGGCACCGTCTCAAGTCGGTAGCGTGGAATTTGCAGCAGAAAGCTTCGGTTGTCCTGTGGTCATTGTATTGGGTCATACACACTGTGGCGCGATTCATTCTACGATTGAAGCTTTAACTAACCCTGCGACACCGCCATCAGCGAACTTGATGTCGATTGTGAACCGCGTTCGTCCATCTGTAGAAATACTTATGCAAACTGAATTGAAAGATGACCTTGAAAAACTTTCAATGCATGCAGTACGTTCAAACGTTTTTGCATCAGTAAATCAACTGCGTCATGGTTCAGCAGTCCTCGAAAACTTAATTGCGCAAGGCAAATTAAAAGTGGTGGGCGCTGAGTATTCACTCGAAACAGGTGAAGTAAGCTTCTACGATTTCTAAGCAAATTACAGTAAAGACAAGATATTAAAAAAGGCGCTCAAATGAAGCGCCTTTTTTATGAACCGATTTTCACCAACTAAATTTATAAACTTGCTTTGATCAATGGATAAGCATTGTTCAGCAAAATTGTTTGCGCTTTGGCATTCGGGTGGATCTGATCTTGTTGCATTAAGTTTTTATGTCCCGCAACCCCTTGCATAAAGAAAGGCAATAATTTGACTTTGTACTGTTGGCTCAACACTTGATAGTTATTTTCAAAAGCTTGGCTATATGCCTTGCCATAATTCGGTGGAATTTTCATTCCAAATAAAATGACTTTCGATTTGGCCTGTTGGCTTTTTTGAATCAGCTGCGCTAAATTTTTTTGAATTTGTGCAGGGGGCTGTCCGCGTAAACCATCATTACCACCTAACTCAATCACCACAAGGTCTGGACGATGAGTTTGCAACAGTTTAGGCAGTCGTGCCAAAGCTCCACTGGTGGTTTCACCGCTGACACTTGCATTGACCACTTTATGTTGTTTCGGATACTGTTGGTCTAGACGTTTTTGTAATAAGTGGACCCAACCTTGCTGCACTGAAACACCATAACCTGCACTTAAGCTATCGCCCAAAATCATAATGGTTTTGGCAGAGAGCAGCATCGGGCAGAACATCAGTGCAATAGCCAGCAAGTAACTCAATAGACGATTATTTTGAATGCGATTTTGCATATAGGGAAGATATGACCCAACTCACGACAGATGTTGACATCATGCCACAGGCGATTATTTCTGCACAGCAATTGACACAAAAGATACAACTTCCACAAAAACAGTTATCGATCTTCGAACAACTCGATCTTGAAATCTTTGCAGGGGAACAAGTTGTGATTACTGGTCGTTCTGGTTCAGGTAAATCCACCTTGTTGGGTATTTTGGCGACCTTAGATCAGGCTAGTTCGGGACAATTACGGGTCTGTGGTCAAGACATTCATCTATTAAATGAAGAACAGCGTGCTCAAGTCCGTTTGGCTCATATTGGATTTGTCTTTCAGTCTTTCCAGTTGTTGCCACATTTAACGGCACTGGAAAATGTCATGCTGCCGCTACGGCTACAAGCAAATTTTCAGGTCAAAGCCGCCGAAGAAAAAGCATTAAAACTGTTAGCAAAGGTCGGACTAGAACGCCAAGCGCATCAAGCTCCCAAAGTTTTATCCGGTGGTGAGCAGCAACGGGTTGCGATTGCCCGTGCTTTGGTGAGTGAACCCGATCTGATCTTTGCAGATGAACCGACAGGTAATTTAGACAGTGCAACGGCACAGGAAATTGAACAATTGTTATTTCAGTTAAATCGTGAAATGGGAACCACATTGGTATTGGTGACACATGATGCCGATTTGGCCCGTCAATGTCAGCGCCATTTTGAATTGGTCAATGGTCAATTGATTGAGCATCGAACAGGAGATGCTGCATGAATCTTTTGGCACTGTTTCGACCACTCTTACAGCTGAGTTTTAAAACCACGGGTGTGTATTTATTATTGATCGCACTAACCTTGGCGATCAGTGCCACCACGGCTTTAAAGTTTAGTAATGTACAAATTCAAAATGCTGTAGCGCTACAAGCTGCTGAAATGTTGGCAGCAGATTTGGTGCTCACAGGCAATGAACCAATTCCACAAGAGTGGCGACAACAAGCCAAAGCACAGCAATTAAAACAATCGAATGTCACGCTATTTAGCAGCATGGCGCACACTGATCAGCAATTTGTCATGGTTAATGTCAAAGCCGTTGATGCTGCATTTCCATTACGAGGTGAACTCGAAACAGAACCGAAACTAAACCGTTCTATACAAGCAGGTGAGGTCTGGTTAAGTCCTCGTGCCATGGATTTATTGGGTGTAAAGGTTGGAGATCAGATCAATATTGCTGATGCTGCTTTTCAAGTCAGTGCCAAAATCATCCATGACACCAATCAGGAACTCGGTTTCAGTGGTTTTTCACCGACAGTTATGATTGCGCAGTCTGAGGTGGCGAGAACCAATGCCATCCAAGTAGGAAGCCGGATTGAATATCGCCTGTTAATGGCTGGAGATGCACAAAATACACAGCGATTTGAAAAACTGTATAAGCAGAAATTTGGCGATCAAAGCGAAAGTGGTGCTGCTAATTCAGATCATGCGCAGGTTCAAGATGCGGCTCAAAGTAGTTTAAAACTGAGAAATGCCAGTGAAGGCAATACCCGCTTGATGAAGCCGATTGCCAACCTAGAAACGTTTTTACAGTTGGCCAATATTTTAACCATTTTACTTTGTGGCATCGCCATCGCATTAACCAGCCAGCGTTATGTCCAACAAAATCAGGATGCCATTGCACTGATGCGCTGTATTGGATCGACCAAACAGCAAATATTAAGTGCTTATCTGGCTTTACTGTTGGTAGTACTCGGGCTTTCAATCCTGTTTGGAAGTTTGATTGGTCTGGGATTGGGTTATGGCTTATTGCAACTGATGCTACAGCTGATTCCAAATTTACAATTAGAGTTTTCAGCCCTTTCCATGCTGCTTGGCCCGCTTCCAATCGCAATATTTACCAGTGCAATCGTGCTATTAGGGTTTGTTCTTCCAAGTCTTTGGCAATTATTAGGGACTCCGCCTGCACGGGTGATACGACAACAAGAGCGTTCAGTGCGTTCCATGCTTTGGATGCTCAGTTTCGGCACACTCAGTTTGGTGGTGTTTTGTGTGGTTTTAACTGAAAATTTACAACTCACCCTGTGGCTGATTTGCGCCATCATCTTCCTGTGTGTTGGCCTATATATGATGGTCTGGCTCAGTTTGAAAGCCTTGAAAAGTTGGGGGACGAAAATCTCAGCGTATATACGTACACCGTATCAAACGGCATTTCAAATTACCGCATTGGCATTGGGGCTAAGTCTGATCACGGTTTTAGCGGTATTGCGTACGGATTTGCTGGAACGTTGGCAACAACAATTGCCACAAGGGACACCTAACCAATTTGTCTATGGTTTACCGCCATTTGAGTTACAGGATTTTAATCAACAACTCAAGCTGCATGGTTGGCAAGGGACGCCGATGTACCCAAATATTCGTGGGCGTTTAGTTGCCAAAAATGATCTCCCTTTTTCGGATGCCTTAATTAAAAGCAATAATTCATTACGCCGTGAATTGAATCTCACACAGGCTGCAACTTTTCCAAAAGATAATCAAATCATCGCGGGCAATCAGCAGTTTCAACAGGTCAATGAAGTATCGGTAGAAGTGAAAACCGCACAAGAGCTCGGTATTCAAATTGGAGATCGACTGAGTTTTAGCCTTCCTGAAGGGATTTTGCAAGCCAAGGTGATCAACCTTCGCAGTGTAGAGTGGGAAAGCTTTAGTCCAAACTTCTTCTTTATTTTTTCTCCCCAAACTATGGATGAAAATGCAGGCAGTTATTTGGGGAGTTTCTATGTTCCACCGCAAGATAAAAGTCAGTTAATTGATCTGATTCAGCAGTTTTCGAATACCGTGTTTATTGATGTTAGTCTAATTTTGGATGAGATCAAACGCATCGTCAGTGTATTGGTTCAGATTATTACTATCTTGGCGCTATTGGTCAGTATTTCAGGCATTTTGGTCTTGATCGCATGTTTGAACTTATTTATGGATGAACGCAAAAAAGAAGTGGCATTACTGCGTTCCTTTGGCAGTTCCAAGCAAAAGCTAAAGTCGATGCTCAGTTTGGAAGTTGGTTTGATGGGGCTAATTTCAGGTGTCGTGGCGTGTATTTTTGCCGAAGTAATCAGTGCGATTGTCAGTTATAAAATGGAACTGGTCATCCAACTACATGCAGAAATTTGGTTGATCCTCCCATTGGTAATGACCTTAGTCTGTACATTGATCGGACGTTATCGCTTAAGTTATCTTTGCGACATCCCACCCTTAGAAAGTTTGCGTGAACTAAATAGTTAAGCGTGGAGAAGGTTAACGGTTGAGCTAATTAAAAGTGGAGCAAGAACCTAGTGCGTAGTTTGGATTTAGACAAGATTTGACGTGTTTTCAACATGTCTGTGTTGATAGCCACTGGGTTCATTCCACTATTTAATGTGCTGTGAGCGATTGCTTCATCAGCAGGATAAAGTGTTCCCAAAGCGGTAAAATCGGTTGGATTAATTGTTGGCAATGCAGATAAAACAGATAGCATCCGACAGTTGCGGCGATTAGACCGATCATTTGAATGATTAGGGATTGATGTACTTTTTGTCCTAAATACCAAATAAAAGCCAACGCAGCCCCCATCAACATGCCGCCAATATGCGCGGCATTGTTAATCCCACTAATCATAAAGCCCATCGCGAGGTTAATCCCCATCACCATCAATAAGGTTTTTTTATCCAGATAAAATTGCTGTTTAGGTAACATGGGGAGCAGCGAAATAATCGTCAGCGCTGCACCGAGACCCATCACTGCACCCGATGCGCCTGCACCAATACTCGGAAAAAGTTGCTGATTGGCTGCACCTTCGGCCAATAATGCATAGCTGTCCTGAATGGTTAAATACCCACTCAATAAACTTCCCATCAGTCCGGCTAAAACATACAGGCCGAGGAAGTAGAAACGACCTAACATTTGCTCGGCAACACTGCCAAAAATATACAAAGCCCACATATTCAACATCAAGTGAATCAGGCCAAAATGAAAAAACATACTGCTGAATAAGCGGATGGGTTCCTCTAAAAAGGTTAAAGGTGCATAATCAGCACCCCAACGCAAAGCATCCAGTGTGTCGGGTTGGCTTACGTTCATTCCATGCAACACTTGCCAGCCAAAGAGTCCAACATTGATGGTAATTAAGAGTGCCGTGATCCACCACAGTTGGATTTGCAGCTTACGGGTTGATACAGCAGGAGGGCTGAGTTCAGACATGCTATTCTTGTACTGTGTCAAAAAATTTAAAAATAAGCTTAACATGAAAAAACAGAATTTCTGGAGTAACACACTGACATGAAAGCCTTTATTGTTCGTACATTGTTAATTCTTGTCAGTCTTGTGCTTTTGGTGCAGCTTTGGATCTTTGGTAGTCTGGTGTGGTGGCGTACACATCCTGTGGAATCCACGATGATGATGCGATTAGATTATTGGTCAGAGCCGTCTAAACCGATTAAGCATGAATGGCGTGATTACGACCAAATCAGTGATTATGTCAAACATGCTGTTGTTGCCGCGGAAGATGGCAAGTTTTTACAACACAAAGGTTTTGATTGGGAAGGCATGCAAAATGCCTTAGAACGCAATAAAGATAAAGGCAAAGTAGTCGCAGGTGGGTCTACCATTTCTCAGCAATTGGCAAAAAACTTATTTTTGTATAACAAGCGTTCATTTATTCGAAAAGGGCAGGAAGCCGTTGCAACATGGATGATGGAGCGCATGTGGACGAAGCAACGCATTTTAGAGGTATATCTCAACTCGGTTGAGTTTGGGGATAACATTTACGGCGTAGAAGCTGCAACACAGCACTACTTTGGTAAAAGTTCAAGGAGTTTGAGTCGAGAGCAAGCAGCGTTTATTGCGGCTATTTTACCCAATCCAAAATATTATGATGAAAATCGACAAGATCGTAAGCTAAATTATCGTAAGCGCATGATCCAAAAATATATGCGTTATAGCCATATCCCAGATTAAGAACGATCTAAACACTCGTCAAATGGCATGGCAGTGATTTGAATTACAACAAAAAGCTCATATTAATGGGCTTTTTTTATGAAATTGTCACAAATTTGAAGCATACTAAACTGAGTACAGCACACATTTTTTAATATGGGTTTGAAATGAATACCGCAGCTGAAGTCGCGCAAGTACCTACTGAATATACTTATAATGATCGTTATATTAATCGAGAGTTATCGATTCTCGACTTTCATCTGCGTGTGCTCGAACAAGCGGTTGATCCGATACATCCATTACTTGAACGCATGAATTTCTTGCTGATCTTTTCACGTAACTTAGACGAATTTTTTGAAATTCGTGTTGCGGGAATGATGGAACAGCTAGACTTAGGTAATGAAAGCCGCAGTCCAGATGGCTTAACACCAAAACAAGTATTAGATGAAATTTCTGCGACAGCGCATGCGGCAATTGAGCGCCAGTATCGTATTTTAAATCAAGAAATTTTACCTAAACTGCGTGAAGAAGACATTTGCTTCTTACGTCGTGGTGAATTAACCCCTGCACAATCGGCTTGGGTAAAAAAGTATTTCCAAGAACAAGTTGCACCAGTTTTAACCCCAATTAGTTTAGATCCTGCACATCCATTCCCTCGCTTAGTCAACAAATCGTTGAACTTTATTGTGACTTTAGAAGGGAAGGATGCTTTTGGTCGTCAGATTGACTTAGCCGTTGTACCTGCACCGCGTTCGCTGCCACGTGTCGTTCGACTCCCTGATGAGTTAACAGGTGGCAAAGAGCATCATGTGATGCTATCGGCAATTATTCATGAACATGTCTCTGATTTGTTCCCCGGCATGACGGCGACGGGTTGCTACCAATTCCGCGTGACGCGTAATGCCGATTTGGCTTTAAATGAAGATGTTGAAGATTTGGCTAAAGCCCTGAAAGGTGAGTTGAATTCACGTCGTTTTGGTCGTGCTGTTCGCTTGGAAGTGACAGAAAATTGTCCGCAGCATATTTATGAATATTTGCTTGATGAGTTTGATTTAGAAGAAGAGCAACTCTATAAAGTAGATGGGCCAGTTAACCTTGCACGTTTACTGTCAAACTTTAAACGTCCACATTTACGTTATGACGCACATATTCCGGTTATTCCGAAAGTACTCAAAAAATCTGAAAACATTTTTAGTGCGATGCAAAAGCAAGATATTTTGCTGCACCATCCCTTTGAATCATTCGCACCGGTAATTAATTTACTGCGTGAAGCTGCACGTGATCCACAAGTTTTGGCCATTAAACAAACGCTTTATCGAAGTGGCGCAGATTCGGAGATTGTGCAAGTTTTAGCGGAAGCAGCACGTAATGGTAAAGAAGTCACCGCTGTAATTGAGCTTCGAGCACGATTTGATGAAGAATCAAACATTGCTGTGGCCAATGTATTACAAGAAGCTGGCGCAGTTGTCGTGTATGGCATCGTGGGCTATAAAACTCATGCCAAAATGATTTTGGTGGTTCGCCGTGAAAATAATAAATTGGTGCGTTATGTGCATTTAGGTACGGGTAACTATCACGCGGGAAATGCGCGTATCTACACGGATTACGGTCTATTAACCACAGATAAAGAACTCTGTGAGGATGTACATCGTATTTTCCAAGAACTGACCGGAATGGGCAAAATGGCGAAGTTGAAAAAACTGCTGCATGCGCCATTTACCTTACATACTCAACTGATCAATTATATTGATAATGAAATTGCCAATGCAAAAGCAGGTAAGCCTGCGCAAATCATTGTCAAGGTCAATGCATTAACTGAAGTTCAGTTGATCAATAAACTGTATGAAGCTTCACAAGCGGGTGTGCAGATTGATTTAATTATTCGTTCTATTTGTTGTTTACGTCCAGGTTTACCGGGGCTGTCTGAAAATATTCGCGTGCGCTCTATTGTTGGGCGCTTTTTAGAGCATACTCGAGTGTATTATTTCAGTAATAATGGTGATTCACGTATTTTTTGTTCAAGTGCAGACTGGATGGATCGTAATTTATTTAATCGCGTGGAAGCCTGTTTCCCAATTGAAGATCCAGCCTTGAAAAAGCGTATTTATCAATTAGGTTTAGTGAATTATCTAAAAGATAATCAGCAAGCTTGGTTGCTCCAAAGTGATGGGCGTTGGATTCGTACGCATGTTCAAGAGGGTGAGGAAGCACACAATTCACAGCATGTCCTTATAGAAGCATTTAAATAAATGCGTTAGAAAAGTAAAAGGGAGCAATGCTCCCTTTATTTTTTTAATTTATAAGTTTTTTTGAATCATTTATCTGAACTAAATTTAGCTGTAGCTACTAATTTTTCGGTAGATATTTTTAACAAAACCATCAATTTGATACGTTGAAAGTTTTAACTCACGGACCATCTGCTCTTGAGTCGCGCTATGGCTGACCATATCTAAAATTTGGTATTCAGCTGGATTCAGACTGAGCTGCTTCGGCGCTGCATTTTGCGGACTAAAAGTTTCACTCAATAAAAATTTAGCAAAACTAGGATGAAGGGCAGCCCCACCTCTTAAAATGGTTTTCAGTTGGTTATAAGTGTCTTCAATCGGTTGTTGAATCAGCATATAGGCGGTTGCACCGATCTGAATCGCATGTAAGGTTAAATCAGCAGATTGTTCATTGACTAAAATGATGAGATTACTCGAAGGATAGATCTTTTTAATTTTATGGATGAAAGAGATATCAGACTGTTGCGTGACCACTAAAAAGATTAAATTGGGCAATTGATTGAAAATTTGTTGTTCCGCATCTGCTAAATTTTCTGAAAATGTAATGAGGTCTTCAGGATAACCGAGGTCTCCTAAGATGTTAAACAGCACTGTTTTTGAAGTCATTGATTGATGATCAATGATCAAAACGGGTACTGGCAATAAAAATTCACTCATCATACATTTCGCTCATTTATTATTTTTAATCAAATTGCATTTCCATAATTTGCACGAATGCGAATCATAAAAATATACCTAGAAGTTGGGATTTATACATCAAAATATAATTAAGTTATTGTGATTTAATAGAATTTAAATAGCGTATATTTTTGGTGTTTTTCATTATTTTGAATGAAAAGATTTATGGTTTTTTGTTTTTAATTTTAGATTTATTGGTTAAATAACAATTAAATTTGTATTCGGATTGAAAAAAATAATCGAAATGTGAATATCGTATTTTGACAACGGATAAATTGGACTGTTTCCGATATGAATTTATTTCTATCTATTGCTTAGTTATTTTAAATATAAAGCGTAGTAAATATTTAAAATAATGTGATTGATTTTTAGTCAACATTTATTCTATAGGACCTTATTTTCAATTCGCCTACTTTATCTAAAATACCTGAAACTAGTGATTTTAACGAAGGTTATATTTTAATAAGATGTATTTATCTTCTTACTTATCTGGCTAGTGTGAAGATATTATCGAGGCGATGAATTGAGATATACATCAAGTCATATATTACCTTATCAGGCTACCTATTTGGGTTAGCCTTTTCTTTTTTCTAGATGCTGTATTTCATTTTTTAACTGATGTTATATAGTAACATCAGAAGCGCGATTTGATTTAAATAAAAACCGATATGCGTAAGGCCATCCGCAAGTGTTTGAGACAGGATGACTTCTAATCAAAAATGTTTTTGCGATACTTTGAATAAGTAGACGCTAGTGAACGAGTTTTGCGGTGAGGAGCATTGCTCTGCAAGATGGTTTTCTTACGAAGCGCACTTCTCATTTTGCCGAATGAAGAAACAACGTTTCGTAAGAGTACCTCCAGCCGAAAACTAATCTCTTTATTCAATCCCTAGATGTAAGATTCCATCGAATAGATTTAAAAATGCGAAATTACTTTTACGTGAGTAACATCAGTTTTTAAATTAATATTAACTTCTGCCAAATAAAAAAAGAGAGCACAGGGCTCTCTTTAATTTTCACACTGATTAGTTAGTGCAGATTGTTAGTGATTTTCTGCAAGATTTGAAGCAATACATCAAATTCACTTTGAAGCGGCGTACTTTTACGCGTCACCAATGCTAATGTGCGTGTAGGGCTTGCTTCAATTTCTTTCACAGCCAAATCTTCATTGGCTTTGATCATATTGGTATGAACTGCAATTTCAGGCAATAAGGTAAAGCCTAAATCTGCGGAAACCATTTCAACCAAAGTTGGCAATGAGCTTGCTTTTAAACGATGGTCGTTTTTACGTTCACCAATCGGGCAAGCACTCAAAGCATGATCACGTAAGCAATGGCCTTCTTCAAGCAACATTAAACGAGATAAATCTAGGTCGTCTAAAGATTTCGCTTGAGCTGCATTTTGGTCAGCTTTGTTGTACACCAAGAACAATTTTTCTTTGTTTACTTCTGCAACTTTCAAGCTACGTGTATCGAAAGGAAGAGCAAGTAATACGATATCTAGATTACCGTGCTCGAGTTTCTCAACAATTTTTTCACTTTGTGCTTCATGTAAATGCAATTGAATTTTTGGTAGTTGCTTATGCACTTCTTCTAATAATGGTGCAAGTAAAAATGGCGCAATAGTAGGAATGACCCCTAGATGTAAATCACCCGTTAGAGGTTCGCTCATTTCACGACTTAAACGCATTAGGTCTTGCGCATCTGCCAATAGAACTCGAGCTCTTCCGACAACTTGTTCACCAAGAGGAGTTAAACGCACGTTTTGACGGTCGCGTTCTACCAATACGCCACCTAGTAAACGCTCAAGTTCCATGATCCCGCCAGACAAAGTAGACTGGGTGACAAAAGAACGACGCGCAGCTTCAGTAAAGTGTAGCGTTTCTGACAGTGTTACTAGATATGACAGCTGTCTTAAGGATGGTAATGCAGCCATAGTGTCCTAATTTATGATTTAAAGTGATCAGCAAACAAACCGCTAAGATATGGAATAAAATGCGGTGGGATATCATGCCCCATTCCATCAATTAATTCAAATTTAGCACCTGAAATAGCCTTTGCAACGGCCTTACCATGGCTTGGCGGCAGCAAACGGTCACGAG
This sequence comes from Acinetobacter sp. YH12069, assembly GCF_013419675.1. Lineage (NCBI taxonomy): Bacteria > Pseudomonadati > Pseudomonadota > Gammaproteobacteria > Moraxellales > Moraxellaceae > Acinetobacter > Acinetobacter sp. YH12069. The sequence goes on from NZ_VOZS01000005.1 coordinate 140,654, forward strand.
CTCCATGAACCACAATGGTTTTATGCTGAATTTGTTTATCCAACTGCAGCAGGGAACCTGTACATAATATTGCTAAAAACTGTTGAAGTACACCCGCTGGGTAATAACTCCGTTTATAGAGTTTACGTGCAGTTTGTATCGCTTCAAGCTGATTAATATAGCCTGGAGAGCCTATAATATTAAAAACTTTCAGGCTATGGTTAATAATGCCATCTTCATCGTTAGATTCAGGTTTTTCAATTAGACTAAATAATTGCTTTGGAAATGGCGGTGGAAGTAAGGGGTGGATGTTACTGGTAAAAAGTAAGCTTAAGTTGTGCACTTTATCTGGATAGCGTGCCGCCACGATTTGAGCAATCATGCCGCCCATCGAAGCGCCTAAAATATGGACTTTATCAAGTCCCATACGATCAATTAACAGTGCAACATCGTCTGCCATATCGTATAGATCATAAGGCGCACCTTGATTCTCTAGACCTAAGGCAAAACGTCCCATCAGTTTAAAGGTGTTAAGACGTGGGCCTGGGTTACGAATTTTACTCGACAGACCAATATCGCGATTATCAAAGCGAATAACTCGGTAACCTTGGTCTATTAGGGACTTACAAAAGAAATCGGGCCAATACAACATTTGTGCGCCGAGTCCCATAATCAGTAAGATTGCAGGATCTTCAGGATGACCACCCACCTCGACATGAAGTTCAATGCCATTGCCTAACTCTACGCGAGTTTCATGCATAAAAGAGGCATAAGGTGAAATATTAAACTGAAGGGCACTATTCATTGTTATTTTCCTTTAAAAAGGACGTCTATTATTATCAGGACGTCCTTGTATTTAAACCTTAAACTGAAGCGGGAATCAAGTCCGGAACCTGCTTAGTCAAAGTTAAGCGTTGCTTCCCAGCAGTTGCACCGAGCAGTACAAATCCACGTAATACGCCATCTTGATCAATCGCACGGGCAATCATGCCATCTTCAAGCTCTTCTGTTTCCCATTGGGTTTCTACATCAATTGGCGCAGGAAGGACAGTTAAAGGTGCAGCAGGTGTTTTAACAGCTACAGGCATGGCTGGATAATGCACAGCGGTATGTTCACCATTGAGGGTTTTTGCCAAAGCACGTGCTTGTTGCATGATCGGCATCACGTATGGCAGAAGGGTACCATTAACTTCAGCACAGTCACCGACAGCATAGATATCTGCCAAGTTGGTTTCTAAGCCTTTATTGGTTAATACACCGCGGCTGGTGTGAATGCCGGCTTGTTTTGCTAAGTTAATCTCAGGCTGTAGACCAATCGCAGACAACACAACATCTGCCACTAAGCTTTGACCATTGGCAAGGCTCACTTGATAGTCACCATTTTCAATACGTGACACTTTGTCGACTGTCGTACCTAAAACGAATTGAATACCCGTTTCTTCTAAATTGCTTTGGAATTTAGCTGCAACATGAGACGGCAGTAGGCGACCCAAAGGTTGCGGAGCTAAATCGACCACCGATACTTTCGCCCCAGTATTTTGGAGGTCGTTGGCAAATTCACAGCCAATCAAGCCTGCCCCTAAAATCACCACACGTTTATCTTCACGTGCTGCAAGCTGTTTACGGAAAGCTTTGTAGTGATCTAAATTGTTGACGACGTGAATGTCTTCACTGCCATCACCCGAAATAGCTAAGCGAATTGGATTTGCGCCGACTGCTAAAACGAGTTTTGAATATAGTTGTGTTTGAGTTCCATTTTGGCTTTCAATAGTAAGCTCATGTTTTGCTGCATCAATGGATTTAACCCAACTCTTATTGATGATTTGCATATTGAGTTGAGCCGACATTTTTTCGGCATCCCCTAGAGGGATTTGCTCAGGAGTTTTATTACCAACGAGCGCATTGGATAATGTCGGTTTAGCGTAGTTAATGGCATCATCCGCACAGATCATAATAAGTTCTAGTTCAGTATTTAACTTTCGAAATTCACGTGCAACGGCATATCCCGCCATACCAGAACCAATAATGACAATAGGGTGCATACTCAACTCCAAACACATTTCATATTTTTTTAAAGACAAAAAAAAGACCATAACGATGATGGCCTTAGATTCTATTTATTAGATTTCAACCATTTCAAAATCTACTTTTGAGACGCCACAGTCTGGGCAAGTCCAATCATCCGGGATATCTTCCCATTTTGTTCCTGCCACGATACCGTCTTGTGGCCAGCCTTCTGCTTCGTCATAAATCCATCCACAAACGATGCACTGATACTTTTTCATTCCATTCTCCAAAAACTGACACAAAATTAAGTCAGTAAATACTTCATAACTGTATAAGTTTATACCTTAAGGTTAATTAGCCTTATACAGTAGACTGTTATGTTAAATTTTTACGCAGTTCTAACGATAAAGTAAAGTGGCTAAGAGTTTAATGAGTGAAATTAAAAGCAGAATGGCAGTGAGGGACAATAAATATCATCAAAACCCCAGATCTGGGAAAAATTGTCTGACAATATTTATGCCTATTGAAAGCTATATTGGAATTCATTTCCGTGAATTGGGTTCTAAATACCGCTTTTTCTATATTCATAGACTAAAGTCTTGCAGAAAAAAACTCTAAAATCTTTTATTTTATGATCAGGAAAATATATATTTGATATTTTTTAAATAAATATAACATTAATAATCAATAACTTATGTAAATTTACTGTATCTTAAATATGCATTTTGGTAGGGGGTTAGCTGTTCTTTTCTCTCAAATCGCGTTAAAATTCACACATTCCTTCCTTAATTTATTTTCTCCTATTATGAGTAATTCTACTGCTGCGGCATTGTGGTCTAACATTCGTACTGTCCAAGATTTTCCAAAACCAGGAATTTGTTTCTTTGACCTTACGCCGTTATTTATGAATAACATCGAATCGTTAACTGATGCCCTAATTGCAAGTATTCCAGCTGAGCAATTGGCAGAAGTAGATAGCTTTATTGCAGTTGAAGCGCGTGGTTTTGTTTTGGCAAGCTTACTTGCCCAGCGTACGGGTAAAGGTTTGGTCTTGGTACGTAAAGCAGGCAAATTACCACCACCAGTTGTCGGTGTGGGTTATAGCCTTGAATACGGTTTAGATCGTCTTGAAATGTCAGCTGAAATCGAATCACAAAAAGTAATTATTGTGGATGACGTATTGGCGACGGGCGGTACGCTTCGTGCAGTGAAACAATTGGCTGAAAAATGTAAACACCAAGTTTTAGGCGCAAGCATTTTCTTAGATTTGCCTGACTTGCATAAAGATTTGGGTTTAAATATCTGGTCGGTTTTAGATGATAAAACACGTCCTGAAGCAGATGCTGCCTAAGCGTCAGCTTTAAAATGTAAAAAGCCTTGTCTATGACAGGGCTTTTTTATGTCTGATAAAAACGACGTTGCTACTTATGATTAATATGATTTATTTTTTTAAGTAGTTTAATTCGAGATGTTGGATTAAATCATTGATATTTTCAGGGCATTGTAGACGATGGTGTCCGCCATCCATCACTTGAACTTGCATATAATCTTCGAGTTGTTGTTCTGCTTCATACATATCCAAGATTTCATCACCACGTTCGATATAGGCAATTTGTGGAATATCGTGATCCAAATCCATTTCATTGATTGCAGGGTAGTCGTCGCGAAAGTCTGGATGCAGACTCGGGTTGGCAATTACACACGGAATGCGATGAAACAGCGACATTTTCAAAGCCCAATATGCCCCGAGACTATGACCGACGATGATATCAGGCTTAATGGTTTCAATACTCTCGTGGTAAAAGTCAGCAACAGTTTGAAAATTTAAGTTGCGATAGTCCACTTCAATGCAGAATTTTTGTTTTGCATCGATGGCATGGAATTTAGTGGATTCACGGGAAGAATCCAATCCATGTAAAAACAGAATTTTCGATAAGCAGGAAGTCATTGTTTTTCTACACACTGTTTTCAGACATTTTGGATGTGTTGAATATTTTATTTTTCAACAATTTTATGACTTCATTGTAGAGAGAATTGTCAAAAAGAGAATTTAGCTTTTGGTCTAATTTGTAGGCATTTAAAAGACTTTAGTCTTAAAGAAAATAGATTAAAAGGTTGAATTAAGTTATTAATATTTATTTTAATGTGTTGATAGTTATAAGTATTTTTTAAAGCTTTTAGTTCTCATTTGATATCGTTAAAATGTAGGTTTTCGAGCTTGAGTATTTAATTTTTATCTACTGCATATTTGCAAGGTATGTTTTATGTCTACCTGAAGGTATAACGATTAAAACATCTTACTTCGATAAATTTCTACTTATTAAAAAAATGCGCGCATTGCTTACTGCTCAATTCAAAGGAAATCTGCTATGCTATGCAACTTCCGTTTTTTAACTATTTGAGACAGAGATGACGCAACATAACGCTCAATCGACTTCTGAACAAGCCATTTCCGAAAACGATTTAATTGCACAGCGTCATGCCAAGTTAGAGCACATCAAAGAGCACGCCAAGGAAACAGGTGTTAGCCCGTGGCCTAACACATTTAAGCGTGAACACTATGCACAAGACCTACAAGATCAATTCGCTGAAAAATCAAAAGAAGAAATTGAAGCAGGCGAAAAGGTTTATGTAAAAGTTGCTGGTCGTGTGATGTTGAACCGCGGTTCATTCATCGTAATCCAAGATATGACTGGTCGTATCCAGCTTTATGTACCACGTAAAGAGTTGGATGCTGATGTTCTTGCAACTATTAAAGCACTCGATTTGGGCGATATTATAGCCATTGAAGGTTATATTGGTCGTTCTGGTAAAGGTGACCTGTATGTTCATATTGAACATTTTGAGCTTTTAACTAAATCACTTCGTCCTCTTCCAGACAAATTCCATGGTTTGACTGATACTGAAGTTAAATACCGTAAGCGTTATTTAGACCTCATCATGAACGAAGAAACACGTAAAACTTTTGAAATTCGTGCAAAAGTGGTGTCAGGTATTCGTTCATATTTGAGCAATGAGCGTTTCATGGAAGTTGAAACACCAATGATGCATGTGATTCCGGGTGGTGCGTCTGCGCGTCCATTCGAAACTCATCACAACGCTTTGGATATGCCTTTATTCTTACGTATTGCACCTGAGCTTTACTTAAAACGTTTGGTCGTTGGTGGTTTTGAGCGTGTGTTCGAAATTAACCGTAACTTCCGTAACGAAGGTGTATCAACACGTCATAACCCAGAATTCACAATGATTGAATTTTACCAAGCGTATGCAGACTACAAAGACCTGATGGCTTTGACTGAAAATATGCTTGAAAAATTGGCGATCGACATCTTGGGTTCGACGGATGTGCCTTATGGTGAAGAAGTGTATAGCTTCAAAGGTCCATTCAAGAAGATTTCGATGTTTGATGCGATTCTTGAACACAACCCAACGTTCACTGCTGAAAATGTATCTGATCGTGAGTTCCTTGCAAACTTCGTTAAAAATGAACTGAAAGAGCAAGTAAAACCTGGTTTTGGTTTAGGCAAACTTCAAACCATCGTATTTGAAGAAACTGTTGAAACAGAACTTCGTCAACCGACATTCATCACAGAATACCCAGCGGAAACTTCACCATTGGCACGTCGTAATGATGAAAATCCACATATTACGGACCGTTTTGAATTCTTCATCGGTGGTCGTGAGTTGGCAAATGGTTTCTCAGAGTTAAATGATCCGATTGACCAAGCTGAACGTTTCCAAGCCCAAGTTGCTGAAAAAGATGCGGGTGACGATGAAGCAATGCATTACGATGCAGACTTCATTGAAGCATTGGAATACGGTTTACCTCCTACAGCGGGTGAGGGGATTGGTATTGACCGTTTGGTGATGTTATTTGCGAATGCTGCAAGTATTCGTGAAGTGATCTTATTCCCTCATATGCGTCATAAAAACTAATTTAGTTTTTGAAATAAAAAACCCGCTTAATGCGGGTTTTTTATTGTTTCAATAGGGGATATTTAATTCTTCTTAGCCAATTTTCAGACAAAAAAATACGCAATGATTGGGGTGTTCACTGCGTATAACAACGAATCTGCTTTCACAGGTTCGGTAAAGGAGAAATGTTATGAATTTAGGTATTCCTAAAACATAAGTAGATAATAGAGTGAACGGTCAGTCATTTCATTGGTGTTCACGTTAAGTGATGTTACCTAACGTTAAAACTAAGGAGATTTTGTGAATACCTTCATAAAAAGTGCCTGTAAAAAAAAGCCTTTCACATTGGAAAGGCTTAATTTTATAGAACTTTTTAAATTTAGAAGTGGAATACACCCAAGCCAGATTTAATCTCATCCAACGTTTGTTGGGTAATATCACGGCATTTATCGGTACCGGTTTTTAAAATATCCATGATGTAGTCAGGATCTTTTTGCAATTCTAAACGGCGTTCACGGATTGGACCGATCAGCTCTTTTAGCACACCTTCAAGACGCTTTTTCACAGTACCATCGCCTAGACCACCACGACGATAGTGTTCTTTTAATTCCGCAACAGCTTCTTTATCAGGATCGAATGCATCGAGGTAAGTAAATACGACGTTACCTTCCACTTGACCTGGATCTTCAATACGTAAATGATTTGGGTCGGTATACATTGCATTAACAGCTTTCTTGATATCTTTATCAGTCGCGTCAAGCACAATAGTATTGCCCAAAGATTTAGACATTTTTGCTTTACCATCAAAACCTGGCAAGCGGCCGACATTAGAGAGTAAAGCTTTACATTCAGGAAGTACGTCACGACCAATTTGACGGTTTAAACGACGAACAATTTCGTTGGTTTGTTCAATCATTGGAATTTGGTCTTCGCCCACTGGAACGACAGATGCTTTAAACCCTGTAATATCGGCAGCTTGAGCTACTGGATAGCATAAGAAACCTGCAGGAATATCACGCTCAAATCCACGCATTTGAATCTCAGATTTGATGGTTGGATTACGCTCTAAGCGAGAAACCGTCACAAAGTTCAAATACAACATGGTCAATTCATTCAATGCTGGTAAGCATGATTGAACGCAAATCGTGGTTTTGGTTGGGTCAATTCCTACAGCAAGATAATCGGTTGCGACTTCAATAATATTGCGACGAACTTTTTCGAAGTTATCGGCATTATCAGTTAAGGCTTGAGCATCAGCTAAAAGGAGATGTTGATGATGCGAATCTTGTAAACCTACACGTGAACGTAAAGAACCTACAAAATGACCTAAATGTAATTGTCCAGTCGGACGGTCGCCAGTCAAAATCACTGGACGATTATCTTGAGTACTCATTATCTGTTCCAAAGTGGTAGTCAAAGCTACGGCTGATTTTCAAAGAATGTCCCCATTGTACGGCATTCTATTTTTGATTGTTACTGACACAGCACAATTGATTGAAAAATGGGTGAATATTTTATTAATTATTAAAAAACTAAATACAATTTTAGCGTTAAATAGAATTAGAATATTAAAAAATGCCTAAAGGATAAAAATAATGGCGAGTAGCTTATTAATCTTACTTGATGATATTGCAACTGTGTTGGATGACGTTGCTGTGATGAGTAAGATGGCAGCCAAAAAAACAGCGGGTGTCCTTGGAGATGATTTAGCACTGAATGCACAACAAGTCAGTGGTGTCCGTTCCGATCGTGAACTTCCTGTCGTTTGGTCTGTCGCCAAAGGTTCTTTTGTTAATAAATTAATTTTGGTTCCGGCTGCTTTATTGATCAGTGTGGTTGCACCTTGGCTGATTACACCGCTTTTGATGATTGGTGGTTTGTTTTTGTGCTATGAGGGTGTGGAAAAAGTCCTGCATAGTTTGCATCATAAAAAAGCCAAAACAGAAGAAGTTGCTCGTGAAGAGATGACCCATATTGAAACGGATTTGGTGACTTTTGAAAAAGAAAAAGTCAAAGGTGCCATCCGGACCGATTTTATTTTATCTGCTGAAATTGTGGTGATTTCATTGGGTACGGTTGCAACTGCGGCATTTGGGACCAAGGTCATGGTGCTTTCGGTGATTGCAATTATAATGACCGTTGGTGTTTATGGTTTTGTCGCGATGATTGTCAAAATTGATGACTTAGGACTTTATCTCACGCAACAAGCATCACAATTCAAAAAGACTGTTGGACAAGGTTTGTTAGCATTTGCACCTAAGTTGATGAAGACATTGACCATTGTCGGTACGATTGCCATGTTTTTAGTGGGTGGTGGCATCATTACCCATGGTGTGCCTTTACTACACCATTTTATTGAAGGCTCTGTAGATTATGCTGAACATATTCCTACAGTTGGCAGTATTGTGGGTGCATTAACACCGACTTTAATCAATTTAGTGACAGGTTTTATTGCAGGTTTAATCGTGCTGTGCGTCGTATCTTTAATTCAAAAAGTATGGCCAAAGTCGCAAAAGGATTAATCTGTAAACGCACGGATATCAACTATTTTATATAAGGAAGATCACTATGCGCTGGAAAGGTCGAAGAGTTAGTTCAAACGTAGAAGACCGTCGCGGTGGTGGCGGTGCAAAAGCGGGTGGTATCAGTATTCTCGGTTTGGTTGTGGCATTTGTTGCGTGGAAATTTTTTGGTGTAGATCCGCAGCAAGCTTATCAGGCGACCAAACAAGTGACTTCACAGGGTCAAACGGCTGAAGTCAAAGGTCTGGATAATCCAACACCTGAACAACAAGAAGCGATGGATTTTGTTGGAACGGTTTTGGCCGATACGGAAGATACGTGGAATAAAGTCTTCCAAGAACAGTTAAATGCCCAGTATAAACCGCCTAAATTGGTCATGTTTAATGGTGTGGTCAATTCGGGTTGTGGTACAGCACAAGCTGCAATGGGGCCGTTTTATTGCCCAGCAGATCAAAAGGTCTATATTGATACTGCATTCTTTAAAGATATGCGTACGCAAATGGGCATTACGGGTGAACAAAATCAAACTGAATTGAGTCGTCAAGATCAGGCGGGTGATTTTGCGCAAGCCTATGTGGTTGCCCATGAAGTTGGACACCATATCCAAACGATTTTAGGCATTTCTGAGCAAGTTCAGCAGGCGCGTGCGCAAGCGTCTAAAGCTGAAGGTAATCGTTATTCGGTCATGCAAGAACTACAAGCAGACTGCTTTGCGGGTATTTGGGCGCATCATAATCAACAACGTACCCAATTTTTAGAGCAGGGTGATGTAGAAGAAGCGATGGACGCTGCACATAAGATTGGTGATGACTATTTACAGAAAAGTGCAACTGGGCAAGTTGTCCCAGATAGCTTCACGCACGGCACCAGTGAACAACGTATGAAATGGTTCCAGACAGGGTTGAAATCAGGCAATATCAATAGCTGTGATACCTTTAACCAAGCCATTTAAAACAAAAAAAGGAGGATGCAAACATCCTCTTTTTTTTATTGAAAAATAGATTGAAGCTTATTTGTTGAGAAATGATTTGAAGTTTCGAACAATGCGATAGCTGACATACAATGCGGCAAATGCAAATAAAGCTACGCCAAAAACAGTATATTTAAGGCCTGAAATATCGTTTTGATAGAACTGTTTTAATTGGGCATCGCTATAGCGTAATTGTTGTTTTTGACCAGTGCGGCTATTGGTGAAACTCACATTTTGGATATATTGAAATTGTCCAATTTTGAGTAAATCGAGGTGTTGAATTTGTCTGGTGTGTTGCTGATTGAATTCATCGAGACAAATATCTTGTGCATAGTTTTCACAATTCAGTTTGGCAAGATAACCATTATTCGCCAGCATGATAAAAATCGCACGATCGGGTGATTCATTATTGGAGACCAAAACCAATTGTTCTTTGGGCGTTGAATCCAGTGAGATCGTTTTTGCCTGACTAAAATAGTGCTTAGCACGTAAAATTTCCTGTGTCTTGCTATAGCAAGTGAGGATCAGGGCCGCCGTAATGATAAAGATCACAGCCGCAAAAAAGAGTCGAAAAACAGTTTTAATAGTCTGATGCATAGGAGAAATCATGTAGATGATGAGAATGCATAAAATCTATGCAGGCTTGCTATGTTAAATGATCTTGATAAAAGATGTGAAAAAAACTGAATTTATACACGGTATTTAGATAAAATTCGTTAGAATATTTTATTTTTAAATACCAAATAATTTAGTATTTATTTTTAAAATACCTATATCTCACTCTGTAGGCGACAGAGCACCAAAATTGGGAACGAAATGGGAAATTATTTTTTTCTACAGGTTTTTACCGTTATTTTTGCACTTTCGATTGCAACCACCATTTTTAATAAACGTATCTTGGGTTTTCCACAAGCCATAGGTGTTCCTATTGTTTCTGCAATTTTTGTCTTTATTTTGCAATGGGGTGCAAGTTTGCTCAATGGCAATCAATTTGTGACGATTAATTTACACAATATTGAAGAAGCCGTTCGTCATATCGACTTTTATGACTTTTTAATTAATGGCGTGATTTGTTTTATTTTGACCTCTTCAGCCTTGAAATTTAAAGTTTCAGATTTACGTTTACATTGGAAGCCGATCAGTATTTTGGCCAGTATTGCCTTGGTGCTTTGTGCGGTGTTTTTTGGTGTTGCTTTATATGGTTATCAGTTCTTAATTGGTCATCATGTTGATTTATTGGTGTTGTTATTATTAGGTGCGGCTTTAGGTGCAACTGACCCAATTGGGGTTAAAGGTGTATTAAGTTCTGTACGTGCGCCACATCATTTGATGGTGAAATTAGAAGGCGAATCGCTCTTTAATGATGCCATGTGTATTGCCGTGTTTATGACCTTACTCAATGTTTTGCAAGGTGAACATTTTACCGTCATTGGTACGCTTGAAACACTGTTATATGAAATTGTTGTCGCAGTCATCATTGGTTGGGCATTTGGCTTAGGGATTTTACGTTTACTCCGCGGTAAACATGAAATGGAATCCTTGATTTTAACCACAGCTTTATTGGCAAGTGGTTCATATCTAGTCGCTTTATTCGCACATGCATCAGCACCAATTGCATGCGTCATTGGTGGTTTAATTGTTGGGAATAAGTGGAAAGAAATCCTTCAAGATCGTGAAATTCGTGAAGTCAATCATTTCTGGCATACCGTGGAAGGGATCATCAATTCCTTCTTATTTACCCTGATCGGTCTTGAATTATTTATCTTAGATTTAAGTATCAGCTTGATTTTAGGCGGTATGGTGGCGTTTATCATTTTGCATGCATCGCGCTTTGCAGCAAACTATTTATCTTTTGCATTCTTCCCAAGTTTCCGCAAAAAAAGTTACAACGGTAGCCTTGCCATCTTATCGTGGGGTGGGGTTCGTGGCGGTATTTCATTGGCCTTAATCCTTGCTGTTGCCAATATTCCTGAACTCAGTGAATACAGCAGTATTTTGATTGGATATACATTTATTGCAGTCTTAATGTCGGGCCTCGTGTGTGGCCTAGGTTTACCCGCTGTGATGAATGCTTTTTATTACAACCCGAATGAAGAAACCAAAGGTTTCAAAGGTTGGTATCAAAGAATGTGCCATAAAATGAATAAAAAGGGTTTCCAATATATCGTGGGCGAAGATATACATGGTAATGAAACCATCACGGTATATAACCCAGAAGCATTAATAGATACCAAAGCGGATGATGGTGTTGCTGCTGTACATAATCCAGAGAAAGTGCAAGAAGTTCGTCGATTAGAAAATCCCGAAAACTTCTAAATTGCTTTGTTCGATTTAAAAAAAGGAAATGCTTGAGCATTTCCTTTTTTTATTTCTAGCTGTGTTCCATCATGAAACAGCAAAATGTGGGAAATTATGACTGGTCATTCAGCAGGAGATAAAAACATATTGATATTGCGATTAGCTATCAAAAAAGTTCTGATGGACTACATCTACTTGTTGACTCTATAGGTTTGAAGTTATTAGCTGAAGGTGAATCGAAACCTAATAAACATCAGTCTGAAGGTCGACGACAATGGCGTAAACTTCGTATTGGTATAGATGCTGAAAACATTGCAAACATGGACAATTCAGCTCATGACAACAATGTCAGCAGTTCATAAGTACTAGAAAACTTACTTGCATAAATTTCACCTAGTGAGCCAATGAATTCTAGCTATACCGATGGCGCATATGACACAAAATGCTGTAGGCATATCATTTCAGATTTATAAGCACTCTAGTCATTCCTCAAAGAAAAAATGCGAAACCATGAAAAGACAAAAAACTGTGGCTTTGGGAAGAAATGAATTCTTAAAGACAGTCCGACGTGTAAGGTGTGCCGTCATGAAGCTTTTAGTCACATCATGATAAAGTTTATTTGAAGTTCTGCTTTAAATGACGCTGTCTTTTTGCATAAGAAATACGATATCTCGCCATGTTTTTAATTGCATAAATGCGCTCTCTACCAAGGGGCGATATTTATACAAATGGTTGTCATAGCCCAAATGTGTCGATAAAGTTGAATTACTCACTTTGAAAAATACCGATGTGACTTTACAAGATCTAATCGATCACAACCAATTACTGTACTAATCTGTAAAAATTAAGTATTAATCAAAGAGAACCTTAGGGTTCTCTTTTTTGATGCGACTCAAAGGAGCTCATGTGAAGCAGAGTGATGAATTGGCAACGCAAATTTTGTCGGTCATTCAATTGATACCGCAGGCGAAGATTGCCACTTACGGACAAATTGCCAAATTAGCGGGTTTACCGAAGCATGCACGACTGGTTGGCTATGTACTCAAGCATTTAGATGCAACATCAACGATCCCATGGCATCGGGTGGTCAATGCGCAAGGAAAAATCAGCACGCAGCGTTGTAATGAAAAAGGTGAAAATATCCAGCAGTTGAAGCTGGAAGCCGAAAATGTCTTTGTAGTGAATGGACGCATCTCATTGAAACAATATCAATGGATACCTTAAAAAATCCTTGCCTTAAACTTAGCGTTTTAATTTTATTATTGATGAAGTAGTCAATAAAAAGCCCTCTAGGATCAGAAGGCTTTTTTAAGCTATAAATCTAATGGCTTATTTGCGCACAACCAAAACAGGAATGTCTGAAGCACCCAGTACACTTTGAGCTACGCTGCCCAAGAAGAATTTTTTGATCCCTGTACGGCCATGTGAACCAATGATAATCAAGTCCGAATGTGTTTCTTCTGCAGCTTTAACCAGTTCAGTATGCACCACTTGACCTTCAAGTAAGCGAGTTTCAACAGTGACACCTTCAGTTGAAAATTTCGCTTTTGCTTCTTCAAGTGTATTTAAAATCGATGCACGAGCACGTTCAATTAAATCATTGGTTTGTGCTGCTGAAATATACTCTGCAGCAATATATGGATCGAGCGTCAGTACTTGAACCACAGTAATTTTACTGCCAAAAGTTTTTGCAAACTCGACAGCTTTAGCCACCGCAGCATAAGAAGTTTCTGAACCGTCCACTGGAACTAAAATATTATTTAAAGCCATCTTATTTCTCCTTATCTGATCAATTGAATTTGGATGGAAAAACCTGAAAAAAAGCGCTATTACATTGATCATAGTTTCATCATACGCTTTTTTATTTTGGAATAAAACCAAGTAAATTCATAAGGATATTGTGAAATTCGCAATAAAAATATTGCAAAAATATAGACTTGTTTTCACCTCGCTTAGCGATAGCAAAAATGCTCAATAATGTAAGCAGCTATGTCTAGATTGTAAGACAATTTGGTGCTGAAAAATTGAGCCTAGATAATTCATCCAACAGCAGACATATTTTCAATCACACCGTTTCTCTTGCTCTGTCAGGGTAATATGCAACGCTTGTTGCTCAAGCAAGCTTAATTTATGCAACGCATCTTCAGGGAAGATCTGTTTTTGCAGGCGTTGAATCTGTCGTGCTGATAAATGCTGATTGGCACAATACATCGCAGCTTCATTGGCGCGAGCAACACTGACTAATTTCTCCTGATCATTGAAGTCGAGACGAATGATAGGCTGCTGTGCTCGGCTAAGTTGAGCCATGCTGCGTTTTTGTTGCATGCTTAATAAGGGCTGTTTATTAATCCAAGTCGCCACATCACGTCGCACGCCATTGTAGTCAACAAAAATAGGCGAGACGATTTGGCAGCCCGTTAAGGTCATGACAGCAAGGCTGAGGGTCAGACAGGTTTTTTTTATCGAATTGAATTGCATGATAAAACTCTAATTTTTAATCAAAAAATATAGTAATTAGGCCTAAAAATAGCATGATTTGCTTAAATAGTAACATCTTGAACTTTGCTTGTTTAAACTCTGAACAATTGCAAACAAAAATGCTTGACGATAATGTGTGAAATCTAGATAATGCCACCACAGTTTACGGCTATGTAGCTCAGTTGGTTAGAGCACCGCACTCATAATGCGGGGGTCACAAGTTCAAGTCTCGTCATAGCCACCATTTTTATAGACCAAGCTCTCAGCTTGGTCTCTTTTTTTGTGCCTAGAAAAAGTCAAATAGATTGAAATAATTACAGCACTAATAAAATAATCTATTTACGATGTTAATGTAGAAATAAAAGACAACTCAAATCTTTGATGTTATGAATTGATGTCCTAACTTTTGAAATACACATCTCAATTATTTTTTATTCTTACTGCTGCGTATTTTGCGCCTATAAAAAAGCCCAGTGATAGAACTGGGCTTTTTTTGATTTGAATCAAGTAATTAGATACCCGGTTTCCAACCATTCACGATCGGATAGCGACGTTCACGGCTAAATGCACGTGAGCTGATACGTGGACCGATCGCGCCTTGGCGACGTTTGTATTCGTTTAGATCAACCAAACGGATCACTTTTTTCACAACTTCAGCATCAAAACCTTTGGTAATGATGTCATCTTGGCTCATGTCTTCTTCGATATACGCATACAAGATGGCATCCAATACTTCGTATTCAGGTAATGAGTCTTGGTCTTTCTGATCTGGACGAAGTTCCGCAGAAGGTGGGCGAGTAATTACACGTTCAGGAATCACTGGTGTTTCTGAAATGCTGTTACGGTATTTTGCTAGTTCAAATACAATCGTTTTATAGACGTCTTTAAGAACCGCAAAGCCACCGACCATGTCACCGTACAATGTGCAGTAGCCAACAGATAATTCAGACTTGTTACCTGTAGAAAGGACTAAATTGCCGAACTTGTTCGATAAGGCCATTAACAATGTACCGCGAGAACGCGCTTGTAAGTTTTCTTCAGTCGCATCGGTCGGTGCATCACCAAAGAATGGGAACAAGGTTTGCATAAAACCATTCACAATTGGATTGATTTCGGCAATACCAAAAGTCACGCCCATATTCTTGGCTTGTTCAGCCGCATCTTCAACACTGATTTGCGCGGTATAAGTATATGGCATCATGACCGCTTGAACTTTATCGGCACCAATTGCATCGGCAGCAATCGCTAAAGTTAATGCTGAGTCAATACCACCAGATAGACCTAAAATCACACCTGGGAAGCCTGAACGTTGTACGTAGTCACGTGTTGCGATCACAAGGCTTTGATAGATTTCAGCCATGGTATTTAATACAGGGGTGATTGCACCTGTTTTAAAGGCTTTTTGTTCGGCATCGTATTCTGCGATATATAGATCTTCAACAAAACTCGGTGCTTGCAATGCAACTTCACCTGAATTGTTCATTACAAAGCTTGTGCCATCAAAGACAAGATCGTCTTGACCGCCGACTTGGTTGCAGTAAACCAAATTGATGTTCAATTGTTTGGTCAATGCAGCCATTGTTTCAATGCGATGCTGTGGTTTACCAACTTCATAAGGTGAAGCATTCAACACCAAAGCGGTTTCAACATTTAACTGAGCAAGCTGTTGAACAGTTGGTAAAGCCCAAACATCTTCGCAAATCAATACACCAAACTTATGACCTAAATATTCAAAGACTAGGTGTTGATGACCTTCACTGAAATAACGTTTTTCATCAAAAACGCTATAGTTTGGAAGATTTTGTTTATTGTAAATCCCGAGAACTTGACCATTTTTCATGACAGCAGCAGAGTTATAGCGCTGACCATCTTCAGTTTGATTTACAAAACCAAAGACTAAAACGATGTCCTTAATGCTCGCTAATTGTTCAAAAGCTTGCTGTGTACGTTTATTTAAACTTGGACGTAATAATAAATCTTCAGCAGGATAACCAACTGTAGAAAGTTCCGGAAAAACAATAATATCTGCGTTCTGTTCTTTTGCAACATTGGCTTGTTGAAGCATTTTTGCTGCGTTTGATTCTAGGTTACCAATATGCGGAGAGAACTGAGCAAGTGCAATTTTAAAACTATTCATTCCAACTAAATCCTATTCCTATAGGTGAATACACTTAACACACTGATTTGTATTATTGTGATTATTCAGCGAGTGTATTTAGATACGAAAAATACTGCCGAAAGGCGAAAACAAAACACCATCATCGTATGATAATTCACTTGTTTTGATGCAAAGCAAAAAAATAAGGTGAGCCTATTTTATCTGAATTTAAGCGAGATACTAGAGGTATTCATAGCTTTTAAAAGCCTAGCTGAGCTTATGTGCCATAAAGTAAATATTAATGCTGTTTTTTTGTACTTAAAATGGCGTCAATGGATTAGCAATAGCGTGAAATGGAATGATCAGGTGGTATTTAATTATATCTAAAAATATTCGCTACAGAGCATGGACGCTTTAGAGCTCAATTTGATGAACAAGTTCAGGATATAAAATAATATTTTTAATTCGCTTTAAATAGATGTCACGTGCAATGTCACCTTGTTGCTCAATGTTGTAGTCAAAAAATGCCTTGTGTGCTTTGAGGGTATAGCGGTAAGGATTATATTTTTTAAAACTAAAGAAATACGCCATCTGTAAAACAGCACCCCGCCCCAAAACATTGATCTGCTGCTGGTATTGATAAACATGGGCCATCTCATGAATAAACAGGGCACGATATCCTAAAGACGCTTTGGCATAGTCCGCTTTAAACAGTAAATTTCGTGCATGAATATACCCCTGCGGCGCCATGACCACATGTGCCGATTGCCAAGGCAAAAAAGGGTGATTCATCACTTTCACTTGTTCATATTGAATCAAATCCCCAAACACACTGCGACACATGGATATTTCACCTGCCGTGAGTGATCGATATTTAAAACCTTCAAGTTTTAGCAGCCGAATGAGTGGGGGAAAGAAAGGCAACATGATGAAAAGTGATTATTGTTCCTAAGGGATGTGTAGTTTTACTATAACCTGAAAATATAATATCACGCTGTTGCGCTGTATTTAAAAAGCGATATTTTTGCATCTGCTACAGCGAAAAATCGGTCAGGGCGTTACAATTTAGTTTTCGGTCAAACAGATAGTCAGATGCAAGCACGGATCAATACTTTAATTTCTGAAATCAGCAAAAATATGTATGAACGTGAGCAGATTATTGCTTTGAGTTTGTTGGCTGGTGTTGCGGGTATGAATACCTTTTTATATGGTTTGCCCGGCACTGCAAAAAGTTTGATTTCACGTCGAATCGCCTCTGCTTTTGAGGTCCATGACTATTTTGAATACTTGATGAATCGTTTCAGTACACCGGAAGAAATTTTTGGACCGGTATCGATCAAAGCCTTAAAAGAAGATCAATATATTCGTAAAACAGAACATTATTTACCACGAGCAGATTTTGCTTTTTTAGATGAAATTTGGAAAGCCAGTCCAGCGATTTTAAATACTTTACTGACCTTGGTGAATGAGCGGAGTTTTAAAAATGGTGACATTGTCCAAAAAGTTCCATTGAATGTTTTGGTTAGTGCATCGAATGAAATTCCCAAACCAAATCAAGGTCTAGATGCATTGTATGATCGTTTTATTTTGCGTTTAGAAGTGCCGCCGATTGCTATTGCAGAAAACTTCCATGCACTATTAGAGGCCAAACCGAGTCAAGTCAGTGTTGAAGTCGATGCAACTTTAAAAATAACAAAAGCAGAGTTACAAGATTGGCGGGAACAGATTTATCAGGTGGATTTACCCGAATCGATTTTAAATCTATTTGATCAACTTAAAACACGACTCAATCATAACTTTGAAGATCACGTGGTCTATGTCTCTGACCGTCGTTGGCAACGTGTGGCTTATTTAGTCAAAGCCTGTGCATTTTTAAATGATCGTCCATCGGTGATTTTGAGTGATCTATTGATTTTAAAACATTGCTTGTGGAATCAGCCTGAAGACATTGGTTTTGTATCGCAGCAGATAGATGAAGTATTGGCTGAAAATGGCTTAAATTACGGTTTGCAATTCGAACAGCATGTGGCAGAGAAGGATGCACTTGAACAGCGGGTGCTCAATCATTTTTATTATACCGATGATGTGTATGAGAGTTATTTAATTCATGGCATTGACTACTTGCGTGCAGTGACTAATCTAGATCGACACTATAAAGATAAAGTGTTGTATCTCGAACTGGATAAAATGGATACGAAAAAGGACTTCTTTGCCTTAGATGATACGGGTGAAGAAGTGCGTGGCATCGTATGTAATTTTAATGGTTCAAGAGTATGTACGTTAAAAGGTGGTTATTACGGCTTAGAAGAAGTGGTGACGCCGTATATAAAACATACCAAAGGTAGTCCACGCAGCTCTCTTTCAGCACAAAGCCAATATGAGCTGTTACACGAAGTTCAACAGCTCAAAGCACTGTTTCAAACAGAATTGGATCTGTTGACGGAACGCTTTAACAGTCAAAAACATCAGTTTAAATCGGTCTTTGTCACTGAACAGGATATTCAACAATTAATTCAATCTATTGAGCAGCAATTGGCGAGATATCAGTTGCAGTTACAAGATTGTGAGCGCTTGGAACAGTTATGTCGCAATTAAAACTGACACGACATCAAACTCAATCGGCACTCGATGAATTAAGTTCACAACTATATGATGAATTAAAACAATCCAGTTTAAAACATTGGTTGGAAGATCATAAAGTTGCAAAAAAGCTCGATCAAAAAATTCAGGAATGGGCCTTTCAGGCAAAATCGAGTTTAGATCAGCAGCATCCCTATGCAGTGGCGCAGCAGCAATTGGAATATTGGCTTGCGTTAAAGCATTGGGAGCAGGGTGATTTTGTTCAATTCCACACTGAATATGCCGCCTTCATGCAAACCTTAGGGATTCCAGAATTCACTGAAATGTGGCAACAGAGCCAACAGCCATTGCTGACCAAGCAGCAGCGTCAATTACAAATAGAGCTATTTAAAGGCAAATGGCAGCGTAAATTGACCGAAGCCATTGCGCATTGGGAGTTTGAGCAGCTCAGGTTACAACGAGATGCCTTTTTAGATGAAATCAAAGATTTTCTTGCGACATTGTCGAAAATGGTCAAGCACCATGACAGTGTCGGGTTTGAAACTGGGATTTTTCTAGACTATTCCAAAGGGCAATTAACTGAGCACGATGTACAAAACTTTGAGCAATGGGCGAATTATCTCGAGCAAGATCGGGCGCTTAAACGTCTATGTCAAATGATTGGAAGCGCACAGCCGAATATGCCACGTAAGCGGATTTCTGCGCAGTTAGAACAAGAACCACTGCAGCTTATTCACACCCCGATGGCGCAAGAGGAAATTACTGGAATTAAATTGGCACAAGAACTCAGTATGGCTTTACCTAGCGAGTTGGCGCTATTAGCCGATCCAGACTTGCAAGTTTTATTTGATTTGAAATATTTAGAATCTAATTTGATGAGTTTTAATCGACAAGGTCAGCAACAGGGACGGGTGATCGAAGACCCACGCCATACGCAGCATCGAGTCGGACAAAAAGGCCCGATGATTGTCTGCTTAGATACCAGTGGCTCAATGAATGGGCAACCTGAACTGATTTCCAAAGCGATTTGTTTGTATTTATCTATTCGAGCGCTAAAAGAAAAGCGAGCGATGTATTTGGTGAATTTCTCGACCAATTTAACCGCGCTGAATTTACAGCGTAACAGCGCTTTGGATGATGTCATTCACTTTTTAGGGCAGTCATTTCATGGGGGAACCGATATTATCCCTGCGATGAATCATGCCGTGGACATGTTGAAACAACCGAATTTTGTACATGCCGATGTGGTGGTAATTTCCGACTTTATAATGGGTCAACTGACTGAAGAACTCATGCAAGAGATCACACATTTTAAGCAGCAGGGCAATGGATTCTATGCTGTGGCTATCGGTAATTTTAAACTAGATCATTTAGATGACAGCCTGTTTGATCATCAATGGGTCTATCAATCTGTGACTGGCGAAGTGCAAAAAATCTAATAATCGTCCCTCACAAAAAATACGCCATGACCTTTAATGACAAGCTTTTGAGCCATACAGCATTGATGTTTTAAAGATTGTCTGACAAAGAAAATATTTGAGCATTTTTGCAAATCTAGAGGTCGGTTTTGCTAATGGTCTAGTGATCTATCTCACTTAATTTGATCCTCAATCTATGTGTTTTTACTTTAATCGACATGAAGTCAATGAACGGTAAACACCCAAATTGAGAGCAAAATCATGAGCGCTTTTCAACCGATAAAAAAAACTTTAGCACGCGTATTTGCAGGCCCTGTCTTTGACCCAACAAAACAGTCTGCCGTTGTTCCTATTCGTCATATGAAATTTGATTTCGAGCCAGAAAAAATTGATCCAAAATTTTATATGAATGCAGAATTGGCCAGTGCCTATTTTGCATCTTTATCTATTTTCTTAACCCGTGGCGAAGATTTAGTGATTGATACTGCTCGATATCATCGCGACTTTATTCAAGATCCTGTATTAAGACAACGTGTCACGTCGTTGATTGGGCAAGAGGCCATTCATTCACGTATGCATGAAGAAATGAATGAAGCATATCGCGCAAGAAATCTGCCTGTGCAATTTTTTAGAAAGTTAGAACATTACGTCTTTGCCTATGGCTTTGAACGTATGCCGCAGCCAATGAAATTATCCTTAATGGCGGCTATTGAACATTTCACCGCAGTGCTTGCGGAATACATGATGAATCATGAAGAAATTTTCTTTAGTTCAATTGATGAAAAGCAGCGCGCTATTTGGATGTGGCATATGTTGGAAGAGTCTGAACACAAAGACATTGCCTATGATGTTTATCAAGAATTATCTGGTAATTATGCTTTACGTATTGCCGGTTTTTTCCCTGCATTAATTACCATTTTGGGTTTAATTTCAATTGGTGCATCGATTGTCCCGTTCTACAGAAAGCCATCGAACCTGATTAGCCTAAGTTATTGGAAGGATGTTCCGCGCAGTTTCCAACTGATTTTTGGTTTAAAAGATGGTGTCTATGGTAGCAGCCTCGGGCATATTTTTGACTATTTAAGACCAAGTTTTCACCCGAATGACCATGACACTTCTGCATTTCTTGAATATTACAAAAAGCGTTTGTTGAACCCTGTTGATGGTGTGTTAACACCTTATTTTGTCAAAGAATTTACCCCAGCATTAAAACGATAAAAGGACAAAACCATGGGTCTATTTGGAAAAAAGAATAAGCCAAGTGAAAACGCCTACGCGGTGGTTACTGGTGCAGGCAGTGGTATAGGAAGAAGCTTTGCTTTGGAGTTGGCACGTCGTGGTGGGACAGTGGTCTGTGCCGATATTCATCTAGAAGCAGCGCAAGAAACGGTTGATCAAATTCAATCCATGACCTCATCAAACGCATATGCAGTGCAGTGTGATGTCGGTAAGGCTGAAGAAGTTAAAGCACTGTCAGAGCAAGCTGAGCAGTTGATGGGGCATGCTGTGACCTTAGTGATCAACAATGCAGGCGTCGGGCTGGGTGGTAAATTTGATGAACTGAGTTTAGACGACTGGCAGTGGTGCATGCATGTCAATTTGTGGGGTGTGGTGCATGGCTGCCATTATTTTGTACCCAAGTTGAAACAAAATAAGCAGGGGGGCGCGATTATTAATGTTGCTTCTGCTGCGGCATATACCGCTGCACCGGAAATGACAGCATATAACGTGACGAAGTCGAGTGTGTTGGCATTGTCTGAAACTTTATCGGCAGAGCTTAGATCGGCAAATATCCGTGTGAATGTACTGTGCCCAACCTTGGTGCCGACCAATATCATGAAAAATGGACGCTTGCCCAATCGATATTCAGGCTTGGCTGATCAACTGCTGATGAATCATGCATTTATGACGAGCCACGATGTCGTCAATTTGACATTGAATAATTTAGATGCTGGGAAGTTGTATACCATTCCGCAACCTGATGCCAAATTATTTTGGTGGTTAAAGCGTTTATCCCCGCAAACCTATACTCGTTTATTGGGGGTGGGTTATCCCTTATTTAACAACTATATTAAAAAGTCGGGAGCAAAAGCATGAACATGCCGACACAATTACATGACGAAGATGTAAAAGCATTAGATCAAGAGAAAACTCAAACTAAAAAGGCAACAACGCAAACTAATGTACGTCGTCCTGTAACGTCTTCTGCCAAAGCAAAAAAAGCAGTACAAGACCAATCAGAGTCAGAGCCTAGCCTAGAAAAACCAAGCGTAGAAAATCAAGTGCGTGTCTACGATACCATTGTGATTGGTGCGGGGATATCAGGTTTAGCTGCTGCTCATCAAATGAATGAACGGGGTTATACCGATTATGTGGTTTTAGAAAAAGCCAATCGCGTGGGAGGAACATGGCGCGACAACACCTATCCAGGTTGTGGATGTGATGTTCCTTCGGCGTTGTATTCTTTTTCATTTGCGCCGAGTCATAAATGGAGTCATTTATTTGCCAAGCAACCTGAGATTCTGAACTATTTAGAAGATGTTGCGGAGCAGCATGCGCTGTATCGCAACATTCAGTTCAACTGTGAATTAATTGCAGCGGAATGGAATGAGCAATTAAAGCAATGGCAATTAGAGACGAGCAAAGGTAAGTATGCGGCGAGAACGGTGATTTTTTCCACTGGGCCGATTACTGAACCTCAAATTCCAAAAATTAAAGGTATTGAAAGCTTTGAAGGTGAAATGTTCCATTCTGCGCGATGGAACCATGCCTATGACTTAAAAGATAAACGTATTGCCGTGATTGGTACGGGGGCATCTGCGATTCAGTTTATTCCTCAGGTTCAACCTATTGCCAAAAATGTGGTGGTGTTTCAACGGACAGCACCATGGGTATTACCAAAAGCAGATTTACCACTGAATGACCGTGCGAAAGGCATTATTACCCGCTTTCCAGCTGTTCAAGAAACTTGGCGCAAAAGTGTAGCTGGTATATTAAATGGTATCAATTTAGGACTGCGTAATCCTTCACTTTTAGAGCCTGTGAATTATTTAGGTCGTCAGTTGTTGAAAACACAAATTCAAGATGCTGAATTACGTGAAAAAGTTACACCAAACTTTTCTATTGGTTGTAAGCGTCTTTTATTTGCCAATAACTATTATCCTGCTTTGCAGCAAGCCAATGTTGAACTTGTGCCACATGGTTTAGTTGAAATAGAAGGTAATACCGTCATCGCTGCGAATGGTGAACGTCATGAAGCCGATGTTATTATTTGGGGCACAGGTTTTGAAGTTTCTCATCCGCCGATTGGACAACGTGTAAAAAATGCCAAAGGGGAGTTATTGTCAGAACTTTGGAAAAACAGTTCTCCTGAAGCGTTTTTGGGTACCAGTATCGCGCAAGTACCTAATGCCTTCTTGGTGCTCGGGCCAAATATTTTGGTTTATGACTCATTCATTGGGATTGCAGAAGCACAGGTTGGGTATATCGTCGATGCCTTGGTAAAAATGAAACAAGAGAAGATACAACGGCTTGAAATTAAGCCAAATGTATTGGCCTATCACAATGCAAAAGTGCAGACACATCTACAGACGACAGTCTTTAATAGTGGCGGCTGTAAGAGCTATTACTTAGATGCCAATGGGCGCAATTTTGCAGCTTGGCCGTGGTCACTGAAACAGTTAAAGCAGCGTCTTAAACATGTGGATTTGGCAGATTATGAGACTGTTGCTTAGAGACTTTGGTTTAATAAATGTCGCTTAACTCGATAAGCCAAAATGAAGCATCATCAATATTTAAACCTTTTGTTTACAGCCTAATTTCTACGTGGCATTGGGCTTTTTTTATGACGATATCTGATGAAACAGTGTGAGATTTTCTAGAAAATGGCGATTTAAAATACACTCAGCAATAAACAGCATACTTTATAGCTTGTGAGGCATCGTTTTATCTAATGATTGAGCAGGAAAATTCAGTCAGATGGGGCTGTTTAATAGCGAAAAATAAATCTAGTTGCATAAAAAAACCGCCCCAAAGGGACGGTTTTTAGATTCGCACAATTCTTTCGAATTAACGACCTTGGATATCGCGTTGAGTTTCGCCAGTGTAAAGCTGACGAGGACGACCGATTTTGTAAGGTGCGCTGTGCATTTCTAACCAGTGGCTGATCCAACCAACAGTACGTGCAAGAGCGAAGATTACTGTAAACATTTCTGTTGGGATACCAATCGCTTTAAGGATGATACCTGAGTAGAAGTCTACGTTAGGGTATAGGTTACGTTTGATGAAGTATTCGTCAGAAAGCGCAATACGTTCAAGTTCCATAGCCAAAGCAAGTTGTGGATCGTTGATACCAAGTGCAGTTAACACTTCGTCACAAGTCTCTTTCATTACTTTCGCACGTGGATCGAAGTTTTTGTAAACTCGGTGACCGAAGCCCATAAGTTTAACTTCTTTAGTTTTCACTTTTTCCATGAACGGAGCAACGTTTTCTACAGTGCCGATTTCATCAAGCATCTTAAGAACAGCTTCGTTCGCGCCGCCGTGAGCAGGTCCCCATAGAGCCGCGATACCCGCAGCGATACATGCGTATGGGTTAGCGCCAGTAGAACCAGCAAGACGTACTGTAGAAGTAGACGCGTTTTGTTCGTGGTCAGCATGAAGCGTGAAGATACGGTCCATTGCTTTAGCAAGAATAGGGTCAACTTTGTAATCACGGTCTGCAGGAGTAGCAAACATCATGTACAAGAAGTTTTCTGCGTAGCTTAAATCGTTACGTGGGTAAACGAATGGTTGGCCTACTGTGTATTTGTAAGTCCAAGCAGCTAAAGTAGGAACTTTAGCGATTAAGCGAATAGCAGTGATTTCGCGGTGGTCAATGTTTTCAACATCGAAACCGTTGTGATAGAACGCAGAAAGCGCACCAACAACACCACACATGATCGCCATAGGGTGAGCGTCACGACGGAAACCATTGAAGAAACGGCCAACTTGATCGTGAACCATAGTGTGGTTACGAACTTTAGCATCGAATTCTTGTTTTTGTTCAGCAGTAGGAAGCTCGCCGTTCAAAAGAAGGTAGCAAGTTTCTAAGTAGTCTGCTTTAGTAGCAAGCTGGTCGATTGGGTAGCCACGGTGTAGAAGAACACCTTTACCGCCGTCAATGAAAGTGATTTTAGATTCACAAGCAGCCGTTGAGACAAAACCAGGATCAAAAGTAAAGTGACCTGCGGCCAACACATCTTTAACGTCAATTACATCTGGGCCTAGAGTGCCACTGTAAATTGGTAAGTCAATTTCTTTGCCATCAAGCTGTAAAACGGCTTTTTTGCCAGTTGCTTCAGACATTCAATAGATCTCCTGTCCTGGTGAATGTTTTATCTGACTCAGTACTAATCTTTTAATGCGAGAATCAGACGGATCAAAAATTTGCTCTAAGATTAGAGGGAACTGAAATTTTGTCAATTATACTTATGGATATAAATTGAGGATCATTCCTTGGAATGAAGCACAATTCATCCGCTTAAAAAATGAGTAAAATCACAGTGCCGACGCAGTATAATAAGTCAAATTGCAGGGGAGGTGCAGATTAAAAAAAGCCTATTGCCTTAATTGTAAGCAATTTTTAATTCTTAAAAACTCTGAAACAAATATGAATTACAAGACCGCTATTTCATTAAATTATTATAATTTTCGTAACTTACACACATCTGTGGCTCTAAATTGCTGTTTTCTTATTCATAATTAAAACGACTTAATCGCCCTTAAAAAAAAGTTCGTTTGGTTAAAAAATAGTTAATTAAACGCCTTTAAGAGCTTAATAAATGATCATTTTTGTCATTTGAAAGGTAAAAAATGGCGTTTTATTAAACAGATTTGCTGTTGCTGAGATTTTTATGCACAGACTAAGTTCTTATTTCGTTTCATGATCTTTGAGTTTTATCATTTGAGAAAATGATGCACATTTATTTTTATGATTATGGCTTGGCGAATGTGTTGGAAGATTTTAAAATGTAGTGGGAAAAGAAAGATTTAGATTTGTTCATCTTTAGTCTAAAAGTTTAAATCGCTATATACACACAAAAACAATAAGTTAAATTTACATTTAACTGATTAAAACCAACAAGATAGTCTGATTTTCTTAGATAAATAAGGTATTTGTTTTTAGAAAAGTTATTGTTAATGATTCTTATTTAAGGATATTTTGCAAAATTCCTAATTGTCTTCGTTTGTGTTTTGAAAGTTCACGTTTTATAATTCCCTGTCGTTTATAAGATCAGACAGCTGCAGAGTTTATTATATTGTAATGTCTGACTATGCTAGCTTTCCTACGAATTAATTCCAACAAACTCCGGATGGAGTTTTTACTTACAGGATGCCCGCTGTGAAAAGCAACAGACCTGTCAATTTGTCCATGGGTCAAGTTTTAGACGTAAACTTAAAATCCCCTGTGGCTATTGCATCAATTTTACACCGTCTATCAGGTGTTATCGTATTTTTACTCGTACCGGTCCTTCTTTGGATTTTAGACAAATCTTTATCTTCACCTGAAGGTTTTGCGCAAGTTCAAGCTGTGTTTGACAGCTTTATTGTGCGTTTTGTCGTATGGGTATTTGTAGCCGGCTTAATTTATCACCTTATTGGTGGTATCAAGCATCTATTTGCAGATCTTGGCGTTGCTGAAGAACTTCAAAGTGGTCGTATCGCAGCTACTATTTCATTGATCTTGTCTGCAATCGGTATTGTTGCAGCATTTGTATGGATTGTTCTCTAATGAAAAGTGCTACAGGTTTAACAGGATCAGGTTCGCGCGATTGGTTTATCCAACGTGTAAGTGCCGTTGTATTGGCTGTTTATACTATTGTTGTGCTGGGCTGGATCCTTTGCAATAGCGGATTCACTTTTGAGCAATGGTATGGCTTTATGATGACAACACCAATGAAGATTTTATCTTTATTGTCTGTCTTATCTCTTGTTGCGCATGCTTGGATTGGTATGTGGCAAGTATTCACTGACTATGTGACTACTCGTCAAATGGGTCCTTCAGCAAACGGTCTGCGTTTAGTGCTGACTTCTGCAGTGATTGTTGCAGTATTTGCATACGCGATCTGGGCGATCCAGATTTTTTGGGCAAATTGATAGGAAAATATCATGGGCGCTATAACCCCTAAAGAAGATTACACAAATATTCCACACCTAACTTTCGATGCGGTCATCGTTGGTGGTGGTGGTTCAGGTATGCGTGCTTCTTACCAACTTGCTCAAGCTGGTTTGAAAGTTGCTGTACTGACTAAAGTATTCCCAACTCGTTCACACACTGTTGCAGCGCAGGGTGGTATTGGTGCATCTCTTGGTAACATGCAAGAAGATAACTGGCACTACCACTTCTACGACACAGTTAAAGGTTCTGACTGGTTAGGTGACCAAGACGCAATTGAGTTTATGACTCGTGAAGCGCCGCAAGTTGTATATGAACTTGAACACCTAGGTATGCCATTTGACCGTAACGCTGACGGTACAATTTACCAACGTCCGTTTGGTGGTCATGCTGCGAACTATGGTGAAAAACCAGTTCCACGTGCATGTGCTGCTGCCGACCGTACAGGTCACGCACTTCTTCACACGCTTTATCAAAGCAACGTGAAAATGGGTACTCAATTCTTCGTAGAATGGATCGCACTTGATTTGATCCGTAACGAAGCAGGCGATGTACTTGGTGTGACAGCAATTGACCAAGAAACGGGTAAAATTGCAGTATTCCAAGGTAAAGCTACATTGTTCGCTACTGGTGGTGCTGGTCGTGTTTACCGTGCATCTACTAACGCTTATATTAACACTGGTGACGGTCTTGGTATGGCAGCTCGTGCAGGTATTCCATTGCAAGATATGGAATTCTGGCAATTCCACCCAACAGGTGTTGCGGGCGCAGGCGTATTGTTGACAGAAGGTTGTCGTGGTGAAGGTGCGATCCTTCGTAACGATGCTGGTGAGCCGTTCATGGAACGTTATGCTCCGACACTTAAAGACTTGGCACCTCGTGACTTCGTATCACGTTCTATGGACCAAGAAATTAAGGAAGGTCGTGGCTGTGGTCCTAAGAAAGACTACATCTTGCTTGATATGACGCATCTTGGTGCTGAAACAATCATGAAACGTCTTCCATCTGTATTCGAGATTGGTAAGAAATTCGCGAACGTTGACATCACTAAAGAGCCAATTCCTGTAGTACCTACAATCCATTATCAAATGGGTGGTATTCCTACAAACATTCATGGTCAAGTGGTTGTTCCTGTATCTCGTGAAACTGAAGCTTTGGTTGCGAACTACAACAAAGAAACTGATGTGTACTCACACAACGCGGGCGACCGTGATTTCACTAAACCAGTGAAAGGTTTTTATGCAATCGGTGAATGTTCATGTGTATCTGTACATGGTGCAAACCGTCTAGGTACAAACTCATTGCTTGACTTGGTTGTATTTGGTAAAGCTGCTGGTGAACATATTGTTGACTACGTAACTAAACACCATGGTGATGAATACGCTCCATTACCTACAACTGTTCTTGAAAACACTTTGAATCGTGTTCGTCATCTTGATGAATCTACTTCTGGTGAAAATGCTCAAGAAGTTGCTGATGCAATCCGTGACATCGTTCAAGACCATGCTGGTGTATTCCGTACATCTGCACTTCTTGAAGAAGGTGTGAAACAGATTCTTGCGATCGAACCACGTGTACGCAACATTCACTTGAAAGACAAATCTAAAGTATTTAACACAGCACGAGTTGAAGCTCTAGAAGTTGAAAACTTGTATGAAGTTGCAAAAGCGACATTAATTTCTGCAGCTGCACGTAAAGA
Source organism: Acinetobacter sp. YH12069 (assembly GCF_013419675.1). NCBI lineage: Bacteria > Pseudomonadati > Pseudomonadota > Gammaproteobacteria > Moraxellales > Moraxellaceae > Acinetobacter > Acinetobacter sp. YH12069. The sequence continues at coordinate 169,774 of NZ_VOZS01000005.1, forward strand.
ATGTCGTGGTGCGCATACAGTGGTAGATTTCGAATTACCACCTGATCATGCTGACTACCCATACGGCCGTCGTGATGATGAGTGGATGAAACACACTTTATGGTTCTCTGTAGATAACCGTCTTGAGTACAAACCAGTACGTTACAAGCCTTTATCTGTAGATGCTATTCCACCTAAACCACGTACATTCTAATTGGGAGAAGTAAGATGAGTAGAGGTACTCGTACATTTAATATCTACCGCTACGATCCTGATAAGGATGCAGCTCCGTACATGCAAACTTTTAAACTAGAGTTGACTGACAAGCACCGTATGTTGCTTGATGCGCTTCTAGCATTAAAAGTACAAGACGAATCATTAACATTCCGTCGTTCATGTCGTGAAGGTATTTGTGGTTCTGATGGTGTAAACATCAATGGTAAAAATGGTTTAGCGTGTCTTTGGAACCTAAACGACTTACCAGAAGTGATTACAATTCGTCCACTTCCAGGTCTTCCAGTTATTAAAGACTTGGTTGTAGATATGAATCAGTTCTACGATCAGTACAACAAAATCCATCCGTTCCTAATCAACAATCAGCCTGCGCCTCCTAAAGAGCGTTTGCAGTCTCCTGAAGAGCGTGAACATTTAGATGGTTTGTACGAATGTATTCTTTGTGCATGTTGTTCAACTTCATGTCCATCATTCTGGTGGAACCCAGACAAGTTCTTGGGTCCTTCAGCATTGTTGAACGCATATCGCTTCATCATTGACTCTCGTGATACAGCAACTCAAGAGCGTTTGGCTCGTCTTGACGACCCATTCTCATTGTTCCGTTGTAAAGGTATCATGAACTGTGTATCTGTATGTCCTAAGGGTCTTAACCCAACTAAAGCAATCGGTCACATCCGTAATATGCTTTTAGATCTTGGTTAATAGATTTAGCAGTAAAAAAAAAGCGCACCATTGGGTGCGCTTTTTTTGTCATATATAAAAATGATGATAGTGAAAGTTATTCGCTGTCATTGCAGAGTGCTATAAATGGATTTCATAGAAACGTAGTGAATTAAAAGTATAAAGTGATAGATAAATGGTTATTTATTGATGAAACGCTCGTTCAAGTCTGTCAAAAGGATTAGAAGATGTTATTATGTAACGTAGTAAAAAGAGAGAGGATAGGAATGTCAGCTCTCTTTTGTTTTTGTATATGAGATGAGGTAAAAATCGAACGTAGACTTTTGTCTTAATTGAAAGATCATTTTATATGTAGCACCATATCATAGATGAAAATACAAACAGTGTATTTCGCTAATTTATGAGAGGTATGTGTCAAAAAAATCAATTGAAAATGCTCGAACGTGTTAGCATTTAAAGTATCACTATATGTAAAAAATGACTTTGAATTGGGTACATTTTTTCTACAATTTAAGCGCTGTAGACGGTATATAAATGTTAATAAAGTCGCTTTAGAAAAGATAATTGCGAAAAATTTATTTTTTCTAAGATGATTTGCAAAAATTGCCCGATTTATGTCGGGTATTTCTCAATGAGTAATGATGCCGCTGAGGGCGTTATTGTTCATTAATCACATTGGGTAATCCTAATGTAGTGATAACGCCTCAAGGCTTAAGCCTAATGGGGACTAATGTCATATTACCAATTTGACATTACTAATCATGGGTTCGCTTAAAAAGCATCCTGAAATGTTTTGCAATAGGAAATGGGTCCACAAATGCAAGAAGTTGCTGACGCACTGCGTCTTGACACTGAACTTAGCGCTGACAGTGCAGCGTATATTGAAGAACTTTATGAGCAGTATCTAACGGCTCCAGACTCAGTAGAGGCTGATTGGCGTGAATACTTCGATAAATTCCCGAAAGGTGATCAACCACACAGCAATGTACGTGAGCAATTCCTATTATTAGGCCGTAATTCAAGCCGTGTTCAGCCTGTAGTGCAAAGTGCAGTAAGTTCTGAGCATGAACGCCGTCAAATCGGTGTATTACAGTTGATCGCTGCATACCGTAACCGTGGTCATCAAAACGCAAAATTAGATCCACTAGGTCTTGCAAAACGTGAAATCGTGCCTGATCTAGATCTTGCTGCGCATGGTTTAACTCAGTCTGACTTAGACACTGTATTTAATACAGGTAACCTTGCAATCGGTAAATCTGAAGCAACACTTGGTGAAATGGTTCAAGCAATGGAAGCAACTTATACTGCTTCGATTGGTGTTGAATACATGCACATTGTTGATACAAAAGAAAAACGTTGGATTCAACAACGCCTTGAAGGTACTCGTGGTCAATTTGGCTACACTGCAGACCAGAAAAAACATATCCTTGAACGTCTAACTGCAGCTGAAGGCCTAGAAAAATACCTTGGTAACAAATTCGTTGGTGCGAAACGTTTCGGTGTTGAAGGTGGTGAATCTTTCATTCCTATGGTGAATGAACTTATTCAACGTGCGGGTTCGGTAGGTTGTAAAGAAGTGGTTATCGGTATGCCTCACCGTGGCCGTTTAAACCTTCTTGTAAACATCATGGGTAAAAACCCAGCTGATCTATTTGGTGAGTTCGAAGGCAAATCTCTGCATAAAAAAGGCTCTGGTGACGTTAAATACCACCAAGGTTTCTCTTCAAACGTCATGACTCCGGGTGGCGAAGTTCACTTGGCATTAGCGTTTAACCCATCACACTTAGAAATCGTTGGACCTGTAGTAGAAGGTTCTGTACGCGCACGTCAAGTACGTCGTAAAGATATCGGTGGTGATGATGTATTACCAATCATCGTTCACGGTGATGCTGCATTTGCAGGTCAAGGTGTAAACCAAGAAACCTTCCAAATGTCACAAACTCGCGGTTATACCGTGGGTGGTACAGTTCATATCGTCGTGAACAACCAAGTTGGTTTCACAACGTCTGACCCACGTGATGCGCGTTCTACAGAATACTGTACTGACATCGCGAAAATGATCCAAGCACCGATCTTCCATGTGAACGGTGATGATCCTGAATCTGTATTATTTGTTTCTCAATTGGCACACGATTTCCGTCATACATTCCGTAAAGACGTTGTAATCGATATGTTCTGCTACCGTCGTCGTGGTCATAACGAAGCCGACGAGCCAGCTGCAACTCAGCCAATGATGTATCAAATCATCAATAAAAAAGCGACAACACGTACGCTTTATGCTGACAAGCTTGTACAAGAAGGTGTTCTTGATCGCGCTTCTGCTGATGCAATGGTTGAACAATATCGTTCTGACCTTGAAGCAGGTAAACACGTTGCAAATGCGTTGGTACTTGAGCCAAATACAAAAATGTTTGTGGACTGGAAACCTTACCTAGGCCACGAATACACAGACAAATGGGATACCACTTTCCCAATCGAACGTCTAAAAGAGCTTGGTGCGAAAATGCGCGAGCTTCCAGAAGGCTTCGTGATGCAACGTCAGGTTGCTAAAGTGATTGATGACCGTCTGAAAATGCAGACTGGTGAAATGCCATTGAACTGGGGTGCTGCTGAAACATTAGCTTACGCGTCTCTTCTAGATGAAGGTTTCCTTGTTCGTTTAACAGGTGAAGACGTTGGTCGTGGTACATTCTCACACCGTCATGCAAAACTTCATAACCAAGTAGATGGTTCAACTTACATTCCATTATGTAACTTGAAAGAAAACCAACCACGTACAGCTATTTATGACTCATTATTGTCAGAAATGGCGGTTCTTGCATTCGAATACGGTTATGCAACGACTCTTCCGAAGAGCCTTGTCATTTGGGAGGCGCAATTTGGTGACTTCGCAAACTGTGCACAGGTTGTAATCGATCAGTTCATCGCGTCTGGCGAAACTAAGTGGGAACGCGTATGTGGTCTGACTATGCTTCTTCCACATGGCTTTGAAGGTCAAGGTCCTGAGCATTCATCAGCTCGTTTAGAGCGTTTCTTACAGCTATGTGCTGAAGAAAACATGCAAGTGATCACACCGACTACACCAGCGCAGATTTACCATGCGATGCGTCGTCAAGCACTTCGTCCAATCCGTAAACCAATGATCGTGACTTCACCGAAGTCTCTTCTTCGTCACAAACTTGCAACCTCTACATTAGAAGAACTTGCAAATGGTTCATTCCAAACTGTGATCGATGAAATCGACAATATCAACAAGTCAGACGTAACTCGTCTAGTGCTTTGTGGTGGTAAGGTTTACTACGACTTACTTGAAAAACGTCGTGAAAAAGAATTGAACAACACAGCAATCGTTCGTATTGAACAATTGTATCCGTATCCAGAAGCACGTCTTGCTGAAGTTCTGGCACAATATCCAAACGTTAAAGAATTGGTTTGGGCTCAAGAAGAACCGAAGAACCAAGGTGCATGGTTATTCATCGCTCCGCGTCTGTATGACGACGTGATGAAAGCGGGCAAACAAGTTCGTATTAGTTATGCAGGTCGTGAAGCTTCTGCTGCACCGGCTTGTGGTTCACCATATTTGCACGCAAAACAACAAGCTCAGCTCGTAAATGATGCTTTAGCTATCGTAGCTGAATAACAGGAGATTCTTAATAATGGCAACCGAAATTAAAGCACCGGTATTCCCAGAGTCAGTTGCTGACGGTACAGTTGCAACTTGGCACAAACAACCAGGTGAAGCAGTATCACGTGACGAAGTGATTTGTGATATTGAAACAGATAAAGTTGTTTTAGAAGTTGTAGCTCCTGCTGACGGTACGATTTCTGCAATCGTTAAAAACGAAGGCGATACAGTTCTTTCTGCTGAGGTGATTGCGACTTTTGAAGAAGGTGCTGCTTCTGGCGCTGCTCAAACTCAAGCTGTTCAATCAGAAGAGAAAGTAGAACAAGCTGCTGCGCAAACTCAAGCGGGCGCTGCTCCTGTTGTTGAACGTGCTCAACCTGTTGCTGATCAAGCTCCTGCAGTGCGTAAAGCATTGACTGAGTCTGGCATTGCTGCTGCTGACGTTGCTGGCACTGGCCGTGGCGGTCGCATCACTAAAGAAGATGTTGCAAACCATCAAGCTAAACCAACTGCTCCTGCTGCTGCGCCATTAAGCGTTGCTGTTGGTGAACGTATCGAAAAACGTGTTCCTATGACTCGTCTTCGTAAGCGTGTTGCTGAACGTCTACTTGCTGCAACTCAAGAAACTGCAATGTTGACTACGTTCAACGAAGTAAACATGAAACCAATCATGGAAATGCGTGCACAATACAAAGATGCTTTTGAAAAGCGTCATGGTGCACGTCTTGGCTTCATGTCATTCTTTGTTAAAGCAGCAACTGAAGCACTTAAACGCTACCCAGCTGTAAACGCTTCGATTGATGGCAATGACATCGTTTACCACGGTTTCTACGACATCGGTGTTGCTGTATCAAGCGACCGTGGTCTAGTAGTTCCAGTTCTTCGTGATACTGACCGCATGAACTATGCTGAAGTTGAAAATGGTATCCGTGCATACGCTGGTAAAGCGCGTGATGGTAAATTGGGTATTGAAGATATGACTGGCGGTACATTCACTATTACTAATGGTGGTACTTTCGGTTCTTTGCTTTCTACACCGATCTTAAATACGCCACAAACTGCGATTTTGGGTATGCATAAAATCCAAGAACGTCCTATGGCTGTAAATGGTCAAGTTGAAATCTTGCCAATGATGTACTTAGCGCTTTCTTATGACCACCGTCTAATCGATGGTAAAGAAGCAGTAGGCTTCCTTGTAACAATCAAAGAATTGTTAGAAGAACCAGCTAAGCTAATCCTTGATCTTTAATACTTCAGAATAATGCAATGGGCTTAGAGCGATCCTCTAAGCCCATTTTTGGAGATACACATGTCTCAATTTGATTTAGTTGTTATTGGTGGCGGTCCTGGTGGTTATGAAGCTGCTATCCGCGCTGCTCAATTAGGCTTTAAAGTAGCTTGTATTGAAAAACGTATTCATAAAGGTAAACCATCTTTAGGTGGTACTTGCTTAAACGTGGGTTGTATCCCATCTAAAGCATTACTTGATTCATCTCACCGTTATGAAGATACCGTTCATCACTTAGATGACCACGGTATTACAACAGGTGAAGTGAAATTTGATCTTGCAAAATTACTTGATCGTAAAGACAAAATTGTTAACCAATTAACAATGGGTATTGATGGCCTACTTAAAGGCAACGGTATCGAATGGTTAAAAGGTACAGGTAAATTACTTGCAGGTAAGAAAGTTGAGTTTGTATCTCACGAAGGTGAAACTCAAATTTTAGAACCTAAATATGTAATCCTTGCATCGGGTTCTGTGCCAGTCAATATTCCAGTTGCTCCTGTAGATCAAGACATTATTGTTGACTCTACTGGTGCACTTGAGTTCCCAGAAGTGCCTAAACGTCTTGGCGTAATTGGCGCGGGTGTCATTGGTCTAGAGCTTGGTTCTGTTTGGCGTCGTCTAGGTGCTGAAGTAGTTGTATTTGAAGCAATGGATGCATTCTTGCCAATGGCTGATAAAGCTTTGGCAAAAGACTACCAAAAAGTATTGACTAAACAAGGCCTTGATATCCGTGTTGGCGCTAAAGTTGCTGGTACAGAAGTCAATGGCCGTGAAGTTACTGTTAAGTACACTCAAGGCGGCGAAGACAAAACTCAAACTTTCGATAAATTGATCGTTTGTGTGGGCCGTAAAGCATATGCAGAAGGTTTATTGGCCGAAGATTCAGGCATTAAACTCACTGAACGCGGTTTAGTTGAAGTAAACGATTGGTGTGCAACTTCAGTTGAAGGTGTATACGCAATTGGTGACTTGGTACGTGGTCCAATGCTTGCACATAAAGCAATGGAAGAAGGCGTAATGGCTGTTGAACGTATGCACGGTCACGCAGCTCAAGTGAACTACGACACAATCATCTCTGTCATCTACACACACCCAGAAGCGGCGTGGGTTGGTTTAACAGAAGAGCAAGCGAAAGAAAAAGGCCATGAAGTGAAGACTGGTCAATTTGGCTTTGCTGCGAATGGTCGTGCAATGGCTGCTGGTGAAAACGCAGGCTTTGTTAAGTTTGTTGCTGATGCGAAAACAGATCGTCTACTTGGTATGCACGTGATTGGACCTGCAGCGTCTGATATCGTACACCAAGGCATGATCGCGCTTGAGTTTGTGTCTTCAGTTGAAGATCTTCAGTTAATGACTTTCGGTCACCCGACATTCTCTGAAGTGGTTCATGAAGCTGCGCTTGCAGTCGATGGACGTGCGATTCACGCGATTCAGCGTAAACGTAAATAAGATGTAAAAAGAGCGGCTTAGGCCGCTCTTTTTTGTTTCAGATGGTTGTTTTAATTTGAATAATCATCTAAAAATAAAGATAAGAAATATTTTAAGATTTAAAAAGGTTAAAGCTGCTTTGACGGATGTCTGGGCTTTAATGGGTCATAACAAAGCGAAAAAAGAGTAAAAGGTTGTTCAATGAATCTACACGAATATCAAGCTAAAGCGTTATTAAAAAAATATGGTATGCCAGTTCAAGAAGGCGTATTTGTAACTACCGCAGAAGAAGCAGTCAAAGCTTTTGAGCAACTGGGTGGTAAGTTTGCGGTACTCAAAGCCCAAGTACATGCAGGTGGTCGTGGTAAAGCAGGCGGCGTTAAAGTGGTAAAATCTGCACAAGAAGCCACTGATTATGTGAACCAAATGGTCGGCTCACGCTTAGTCACTTATCAAACAGATGCATTAGGTCAACCCGTCAGCGGTATTTTGGTATCTGAAGATGTTTATCCAGTAGAGCGTGAATTGTACCTAGGTGCTGTAGTTGACCGTTCTAGCCGTCGTGTGACCTTTATGGCATCGACTGAAGGTGGGGTTGAAATTGAGAAAGTTGCAGAAGAAACCCCTGAAAAAATTATTAAAGTTGAAGTAGATCCTCTAGTTGGGTTGTTACCATTCCAAGCGCGTGAAGTGGCATTTGCTTTAAACCTAAAAGATGGTCAAGTGAATCAATTTGTCAAAATCATGTCTGCGGCTTATCAAGCATTCATTGAAAATGATTTTGCTTTATTTGAAATTAACCCGTTATCCGTACGTGAAAATGGCGAGATTTTATGTGTGGATGCAAAAATTGGTATTGACTCAAATGCTTTATATCGCTTACCAGAAATCGCAGCACTACGCGATAAAACGCAAGAAAATGAGCGTGAGCTGAAAGCATCAGAATTTGATCTGAATTATGTTGCCTTAAAAGGCAATATTGGCTGTATGGTCAATGGTGCTGGCCTAGCGATGGCAACCATGGACATCATTAAACTCTATGGTGGTCAACCTGCAAACTTCCTAGATGTAGGCGGTGGCGCGACCAAAGAACGCGTAATTGAAGCCTTTAAAATCATTTTGGCGGATAGTTCTGTGCAAGGTGTATTAATTAATATTTTTGGTGGGATTGTACGTTGTGACATGATTGCTGAAGCAATTATTGCAGCGGTTCAAGAAGTAAATGTGACTGTACCTGTGGTTGTTCGTCTAGAAGGGAACAATGCAGAGTTGGGTGCAAAATTACTTGATGAATCAGGTTTGAAATTGATTTCTGCAAATGGCTTGGCTGATGCTGCAGAAAAAATTGTTGCTGCGGTAAAAGGCTAAGGGAGTAGAGATCATGAGCGTATTAGTTAATAAAGACACCAAAGTATTGGTACAAGGTTTTACCGGTAAAAACGGCACATTCCATTCTGAACAGTCAATTGCTTACGGCACAAAAGTGGTCGGTGGGGTGACTCCGGGCAAAGGCGGCACACAACATTTGAATCTGCCCGTATTCAATACCATGAAAGAAGCTGTACGTGAAACGGGTGCAACGGCAACCTCGATTTATGTACCGGCACCATTTGTCCTAGATTCAATTATTGAATCGATTGATTCAGGTGTTGAGCTGATCGTTGTGATTACGGAAGGTGTGCCTACACTCGATATGCTAAAAGCTAAACGTTACCTAGAAACCTATGGTAATAATGCACGTCTAATTGGTCCGAACTGTCCAGGGATTATTACTCCGGGTGAATGTAAGATCGGTATTATGCCGGGGCATATTCATCAGCCGGGTAAAATCGGCATTATCTCGCGATCAGGGACTCTGACCTATGAAGCTGTAGCGCAAACCACCAAGCTGGGTCTAGGTCAGTCGACGTGTATCGGTATTGGGGGAGATCCAATTCCGGGTATGAACCAAATTGATTGCTTAAAGCTGTTCCAAGACGACCCGCAAACTGAAGCGATCATCATGATTGGTGAGATTGGTGGTACAGCAGAAGAAGAAGCAGCTGAATATATCCAGTCGAATGTTACAAAGCCTGTTGTTGGTTATATCGCGGGTGTAACTGCACCTAAAGGTAAACGTATGGGGCATGCAGGGGCAATCATTTCGGGCGGTAAAGGCACAGCTGAAGAGAAATTCGCTGCCTTTGAAAAAGCGGGTATGGCTTATACCCGTAGTCCTGCTGAATTAGGTTCGACCATGTACGAAGTGCTGAAAGGCAAAGGTTTGGTTTAATCGCCATACTTAAACATCAAAAGAGAATCTTCGGATTCTCTTTTTTTTACGCAAAAAAAAGCGTATTTCAGCCGCTATGCAAAAGCCATAAGGGCATGGCTATGTGTTCTGCTTTGGGGTGCAGTGACGCTGCATAAACGGATGGAATATTGGTTGTTCAATAACTATGAAATGTAAAGAACACATAATAATCCGAATATGTGATGATTGCGGGGATGGTCATAGGTTTATGATTTTTAAAAATAATTTCGTATAGCGTGCAGTATATTGATTTTAGGGAAAATAACTAATTTAATTGAGATTTTTAATGGATCTTTATCATTAAAGAGCTTTTTTACTTGGATGAAGCCTAATATTTTCAATAGAAATTATTTTATTTGTAATTTTCTCAAGCCTTATACAAAGGATGGTAGATCAGGAATATGAGAAGGGGGAGCTTTAAAATTGGTGAAATTTGCTATCTCAGTGATGAAATTTTTTTAAGAAAATCTACATGAGCATATACATCTATAGTCAGCTATTATTTTTTAGTTGATGGTTTGAAGTGCAAAAACCTTGTTAGGCCCTATTTTCAATTTAATAAGCAATTTCCAAGTTTTATAAAAACAATAGATAGAACAAAATGTTATCGAGCTGAATATATAGAAGTAAATATCTTATTCTGTAAGATGAGAAGGATATATCAATTAATTGATTTTAAATATTTTGTTTCATAATTTTATGCTGTTTGCTCTATAGCTTCTAAATGAGTATTTTTATGAAATACGCCATTTGTTCATTGATTTAACATCAGGCTGTGATGCGAAATATAAATGTCAGAAACCATTAAAAGCGCTCTGATAAGACAGAAAATGTTGTTCATTTCTTTGGGAGATTGTATGCCCATAAGTACAAGTATCTAAGCCATAAAAAAAGCAGTGCGGACACTGCTTTTTTAATTCATTTAGAATGTGTTGCTCAAGCAATCACTTCTGAATAAAGAGATTTGATGGAGCCCTATCTCAATCAAAAACTTAGTTTTTGCTGGTTTTTAAGCTCTGAGTTAAACCGTTAATATCGCCACCTTGGATACCAAGCTCACTCATCAAGCTATCAATCAGTGGGGCCTGGCTGCGGTAGCGTAGGGCACTATTCACCACTTGGTCTGACAAGGCAACATTACCGCTGCCTTCGTGGTGAGCATCACCTTGGCAAGAACCTGCATGACCACCATTTAGGCCATTCACTTGCAAAATCTTAATGTCATCAATGTTTTCCATTGGTTTCACACTTTCGCGAATGATTTCAGGTAAGTATTTCAGCATCGCTAAACGAATTTGCATTTCAACCTGTTCAGATGACAATACGTTGTTTGCTTCGTTCACTGCACGTGTACCTTCAGCATCAACTTGGTATTGTTTTTCCATCGCTTGAGCCAAGAGAACTTTTGCGTCAGCTTCACCTTTGGCTTTTAAGCGAACTTTTTCAGCTTCGGCTTCAGCTGCAATACGAATCGCTTCTGCATCATCTGCTGCTGCTTGTTTACCTGCTTCTGCCGCGACAGTAATGGCAATCGCATCTTTCTCCGCTTTTTCTTTCGCAGAGACTAATTCGACAGCTTTTTGACGTTCAGCTTGTTGGATCTGACGAACGGTAATCACTTCTTCTTCGGCTTTTACCGCTTGAGCACGTGCTTGATCGGCATGTGCTTTAGCTTCAGATTCAGCACGAGATTTTTCAGCAATGGCAATGGCACGGTCTTGCTCAGCGAGTTCAATTGTTTTCTTTTGTTCCACTTGGGCTTGCTGAATAATTTGTGACTTTTGAATATTTTGATTTTCAACGTCACGTGCAGCAGTAATACGCTTTAAGTCAACTTCACGTTCAGCAGCAATACGCGCTTCTTCGGCTTCACGTTTTTTAGCAGCTTCTTGTGATGCAATTTCTGCAAGCTGTTCTGCACGACGGATTGAAATTTCACGTTCTTGTTGCAGTTTTGCATATTCTTCTTCACGCAAAATTTGTAGACGTGCTTGTTCTGCTTCTAAGTTCTTGGTCTTAATCGCAAGATCTGCATCTTGTTCAATCGCATTACGTTTACGACGACGGTCTTCAATGGTTTCTGTCAGTTTAGTTAAACCTTCAGCATCGAACGCATTTTGTGGGTTAAAGTATTTAAAGCCTGTTTGGTCTAAGCCAGTTAATGAAACAGTTTCAAGTTCCAAACCGTTTTTATGTAAATCTTCAGACACCACTTGCTGAACTTTTTGTACGAAGTCGACACGTTTTTCATGCAACTCTTCCATCGCCATTTCTGCGGCAACTGCACGCAATGAGTCAACAAATTTTCCTTCGACCAAATTCTTTAACTCATTTGGCGACATGGTCTTTTGACCTAACGTTTGTGCTGCGGTAGCAATCGAATCTGCGGTTGGTTTCACACGGACATAGAACTCCGCCATCACGTCGACACGCATACGGTCACGTGTAATCAGCGCTTGGTCATCTGCACGGCGTACTTCAAGACGTAGGGTGTTCATATTGACTGGAATAATTTCATGCAGCACAGGAAGCACAATAGCACCGCCACCTAAAATCACTTTTTCACCGCCGAAGCCTGTACGCACAAATGAAATCTCTTTACTTGAGCGACGATAAAGTCGAGCAATAATAAAACCAATAAAAATAAGTGCGGCAAAAATTATCCCGACTGAAACAAGGATACCGCTTGGAATAATGTCTAACATGGACGTTTATCTCTTTTGTTGTAGTTCAAGTTAACCCTCTAAAGTGCTAACAAGTTTGGTTTAAAAATCAGTATTTTGTTGACTCATCATGACTTCGAGATTTGCTGAACGTATGACGCGTTAAATGTATTTATATGGTGTTAGAAGAACTGATCGAGCATCAATTCATTCAAAATTTAGAGCATGGTGGCTTGAAAGCCTACATTTGTTTTTTGGGTTAAAACCACTGATTGACCTTGGCTGAAAATTTCATCTTGTTCAGGTTCAACCAAAATATAATGGGTCAATCCGTGTTGATCTTTGACTTTGGCTTGAGCAGGAGACTGGGGTCGTGCATCACCCAAAATGATCGTGGCCGTTCTACCGATCAATTCATCACTATAAATGGCAGTGGTTTCATCTTGGGGTAAAATACGGGCAATGAGCATTGCGCTAAAACGTACGAAGGGCATGCACAGAAAAATACAGGCTGGTGCAATAATCCATGCACTGAACATCATACTGGTCATTTGGTTAACGATGGCTTGAATAGCAAAGCCCAATAAACTATAGACACATAAGAAAATGATGAGCCATACAAACAGTGGAATACGACCCAAATACAACCAATCGAGCACACGTGTCACGATACCTGCATCGGCATCTACACCTAGCTCTGCATTATGACCAACATCCTCAGGTAGGAATTGATCTAAGAAGCCTTGAGAACCACCCCCTAAAATTGTTAACACAATCTCAAAAAGTCCAAACAAGAACATTAAACAGAGACTGATGCTAAACACGATATTAGACGGGTGAGTAAACAATTCCCACATTATATTTATCTCTATATTTATGCTTATAAAAAATCAAAAAAAAATAATTCTGGCTGAATTTTTTTCAGTAAATAAAATAACATTATCTGTCGAAATTGTGTAAAAAAATTACAGATCAGATTAACAAAAAGTCGGCTTTTATGTGAGCTATTACTAAGTTTTTCTTTAAAAATAGGTGATCAATTAAGTCAAGATTATCTAAATCTAAAGTTAATAGTATTTCTGCTTTACCCATTTAAGATTTAAGTCATTGTGATCAATCAAATTTTCAGTCTAATTGCAGATATATAAGTGGTCGTGCTTAACGGAGAAAAATGGCTTGTTAAAAGGCACAGAAAACAATGTTAGGAAATGTAAATTTATAACCGTCACGGCAGTGCTGAGAGCTTTACCGTGACTTTCGATGTCATATGGAGATTTGAACTGGTGTTCAAAAGAGCTATTTTTAGGTGGCTTTAACCGTTTTTATAACAATGAAGTTTGAATGCGTACTTTCATATCTAAAGCCGCTTGAACAATAAAGGTTTTCATCCACTTCACTTGTTCGCCCATCGGATTGGTTTTAATCGCAGTGTCTAAAAAGCCCATGCTTTCAAGTTGAAACAATTGCTTTTCGATCTCTTCTTCTAACTGGGTGCTATTGGCTGCGAGCGGGAAATGGATTAAGTGAAATGCTTTGGGAAAATTATAAAAAGCATAGAGCAGATTAAATGCGCGTTGATCGGCCTTTAAATTGCCAGCGCCAATTTCGTAGCCGCGATCTTGGTTACTGTGAGTCACCCCAATCAAAAATTCGAGTTTATTGTCCAAAAGTCGTAGGCCGAACTGAAGGCCAATTTGGTCTGCACTTAGCTCATGTTGAATAAAGTTATTCAGCGGGCTGCCGTCATCATTTAAAGCTTCTTGGAGCACGAGGATGTGTGACGAATGCTGATAAATATAGCCAGCAAGACCTGCTGCTTCAATCAGCGACTTTAAGGTTTCAAGCGTATAGTGACTATATGGCATATCAATAACTATTGGAGAGTGATATAGATACTTTAGATACTTTAGATACTTTGAGCGAATTTGAATACCGATTGTTTAGAGGATTTAGCGATTAGTTAATTGATAAAAAATTGCGTAAAATTACGGATCTCGGACTAGAATAATAATGAAATTGATAAGTCTATCGTATTAAATTAATTAAAATTGATAAGCACTATCAGACAATTTGTATATGACGAATAAGAATATCAATATCACAAAACAAGCAATCGTTATGAAAGCTTAATCACTATAATGTATATATATCTTTAAAAGTGTAATAAGTACACATATTCTAAGCTGGTGTTGTCCATGTCATTAAATGAGGAAAGACTTACTCATCTTAAACAGCTTGAAGCTGAGAGTATTCATATCATCCGTGAAGTTGCTGCTGAGTTCGAAAACCCAGTCATGCTGTATTCAATCGGTAAAGATTCAGCGGTCATGCTGCATCTTGCTTTAAAAGCATTCTATCCTGCCAAACTTCCATTCCCACTACTGCATGTAGACACGGGTTGGAAATTTAAAGACATGATTACTTTCCGTGACAACATGGCAAAAGAGCATGGCTTTGATTTGATCGTGCATCAAAACAAAGAAGGTAAAGACGCAGGTGTGAATCCGTTCGATTATGGTAGCTCAAAATATACTGATATCATGAAAACTCAAGGCTTAAAACAAGCACTTGATAAATATCAGTTTGATGCGGCTTTCGGTGGTGCACGTCGTGACGAAGAGAAATCTCGTGCTAAAGAACGTGTTTACTCGTTCCGTGATACCAAACACCGTTGGGACCCTAAAAACCAACGTCCTGAACTTTGGAATCTTTACAACGGTAAAGTGAACAAAGGCGAAAGTATTCGTGTATTCCCATTGTCTAACTGGACTGAGTTGGATATTTGGCAATACATCTACCTCGAAAATATTAAATTGGTTCCTTTGTACTTGGCTGCTGAACGTCCAGTGGTTGAGCGTAACGGTACACTGATCATGGTTGATGATGAGCGTATGCGTTTGAACGAAGGTGAAGTGCCACAAATGAAATCAGTGCGTTTCCGTACTTTAGGTTGTTACCCACTTACAGGTGCGGTTGAGTCAACTGCAACAACTTTACCGGAAATTATCCAAGAGATGCTTTTAGCCACCACATCTGAACGTCAAGGTCGTATGATCGACCATGACGAAGCAGGTTCGATGGAAAAGAAAAAGCAGGAAGGTTACTTCTAAGAATCTCATAATCTCCCCCTAACCCCCTCTTTACGAAAGAGGGGGAACTCCCGAGAAAGAACGGAGCCAAGTCTCCCTTTCTTAAAGGGAGATTTAGAGGGATTAAAAAGATTCAGAAACCGATTTCAAAAGAATATGTGGAGCTTTGAGCAATGTCTCATCAATCAGATTTAATTAGCCAAGACATCTTGGCGTATTTAAAACAACACGAAAATAAAGACCTTCTACGTTTCCTCACTTGCGGTAACGTGGATGATGGTAAATCGACTTTAATTGGTCGTTTGCTTTACGATTCAAAATTGATTTATGAAGATCAATTGCAAGCCGTAACACGTGACTCTAAAAAAGTCGGTACTACGGGTGATGCACCTGACTTGGCTTTACTTGTAGATGGTCTACAAGCGGAACGTGAGCAGGGTATTACCATTGACGTGGCTTACCGTTATTTCTCTACTGAAAAACGTAAGTTCATTATTGCTGACACCCCAGGGCATGAGCAGTACACACGTAACATGGCAACTGGTGCGTCGACTGCTGATTTAGCGATCATCTTGATTGATGCGCGTTATGGCGTTCAAACCCAGACTCGTCGTCACTCATTTATTGCGAGCCTTTTAGGTATTCGTAATATTGTGGTTGCAGTGAACAAAATGGACTTGGTTGAATTCTCTGAAGCGCGCTTCAATGAAATTCAAGCGGAGTACAACGAGTTCGTTAACCAACTGGGCGATCGTAAACCTGCGAACATTATCTTCACGCCAATTTCTGCGTTGAATGGTGATAACGTTGTAAACAAATCACCAAATACGCCGTGGTACCAAGGTCAGACTTTAATGGAGACTTTGGAAACTGTTGAAATTTCGCATGATACAAGCAAGCACGAATTCCGTTTCCCTGTTCAGTATGTCAACCGTCCGAACCTCGACTTCCGTGGTTTCTGCGGTACGATCGCACTTGGTGAAGTGAAAGTTGGCGATACCATTACTGCATTACCATCTGGTAAGTCTTCTACGGTTAAAGAAATCGTGACTTTTGATGGTAACTTAGACCATGCTGTTGCAGGTCAAGCGGTAACACTTACGCTAAATGATGAAATTGATATTTCACGCGGTAACGTGTTGGTGAAAGCGGGCGAACAGCCTCTAATTTCACGTTCTGCACGTGCCTCTGTGGTATGGATGACAGATGCGCCTTTAGTGGTTGGCAAACTGTATAATGTGAAGTTTGGTACACAAACTATTCCTGCGAAAGTTGCGAAAATCAACTACCGTACCAATGTAAACACATTGGAAAAAATGGAAGTGTCTGAGCTTGAGTTAAACTCAATTGCTGATGTAACCATCGAGTTTGATGCGCCAGTGGTATTTGACCGTTATCAAGACAGCCGTTACACAGGTTCATTTATCTTCATCGATCGTTTAAACAACGTGACTGTTGGTGCGGGTATGGTTGAGTCTGCAGTGGAATGGACTGCACACAACGAGCCTGTAACTGCTGAAGCGCGTGCTGCACGTCTAGGTCAAAAACCTGCTGCGGTAACTGTAACTGCAAAAGCACTTGAAAATGCGCAAGCGATTGAAAGCTTGTTGATTCAGCAAGGTGTAGTTGCGATTGCGAAAGCAGGTTTGACTACAGAGCAAGTTGCGCTTGTACGTGAAACTGGTGTGGTTGTGATTACAGATACTGCTGAAGGTACTGATGTGGCTTACACAGTAGAGACTGCTGAAGAAGTTGCTGAGAAAATTGTTGAGTTGGTTCGTCTGTAATAGATTGAATTGATTTAAAAAAAGACCCGCCGAAAGGCGGGTTTTTTTCGATTTTTATTAATTTAAAAAATGTATCAGTTTGTTTTTTTTTGATTTATTAAATATTTAAGTTTATGTTTTTATTGATATATTTTAAAGCTTAGGTTTGGGGTGAGTTATTGACAAGTAGAGTAAATGTGCTATCTTGTGCTTATACAGTCAAGACCTTAGAAGCCTATAGCTTACTAAGGTGTTTTTTTCAATAGGAGGAAATGATGAACTATAATAAAAAAGTGACTTTCTGTCTTAGTGAAGGATATGGTTTAGGCTAATATCTACTTAACTTATTCTCAAAAATAAAGCATCCTATAAGGATGCTTTATTTTTGAGAATAACTATGTCATTTATAACAACATATTTTTTAATAATTCCATATATCACAATTATTGCGTATTTTTTTGCTTATAAGAGAGATAACTTTTTTTTAAAAATACGAAGTAGTGTTCAGTTGCTTTTAATTTTGATCTTATTGGGAATGGCCTTTACAAATATTCTAGTGTGGAAGGCATTTTTTGAAGAATATACTTTTCTAAACTTTGATATTCAAAATACTGAGACACAATTTAAAACTACAGCTTTAGTGACAGCCTTGGCGGCAATTGCAGCTGTTTTTGGCTGGATTTTTACATCGAGGGTGCAAATTATTAATACGGTTCGATCGCATTCTGTACAAGTATTAATGAATAGCCGTAATTCAACTGTTTATATAGATAAAGTTGATAAAGCGACAGTTATTAGAAGAAAGTTGATATTGGAGAGAAAACCCAAGCCAGATGAAAAGGTGCAATTAACAGTTGGTGAATTTAAGGACTTAGGGGATGCTGAAAAATCAGCAGTGACTTATTTATTAAATTTTTTAGAATTTGTTGCTATTGGTATTAGGCATAATAATTTAGATGAAGATCTTATTAGGGGGAGCTTTAAGTCTATATTAAAGTCAAATTACATTCTTTTTCAAAAAATCATTGAGCATTTACGGGAGTTGGATAATCCAAAAATTTACAATCAGTTGGAAATGCTACATAAAAGATGGGATGAAGAAAATCATTCTAAATGTGCTGAATGTAAAGAGTGGTATAAAGTTGGGGTAGTTGAAGGTGGTTTTAATACAGCTAAGATTGTTTTTACTTATATCTTATTGAATTTTTTTACATGTTTTTTATGGTCAATAATAAGTTGGATTATGCAAGTAATTGAATGGTTAACTATTCATAAAGAGTCAGATAAGTTTATATGTATTGACTGTTTAAAAGGAAAAGATTTCGAGTAGTGTGGATCTGGCATTAATAAAAATAAGTGACATTATAAGAAAATCAATATAAGATATATCTTAAGTAGTTTTAAGGTGTATCTTTGCGATGTCAAATTCAGACCTTCTCGACAGTAGCGATAGTCCAGTCAAAACCCGAAAACGCCTGTTTGAAGCAGGGCACATGAAACTATTGGTGCTGCATCTGATCTCCCAAGCGCCTAAGTTTAGTTATGACATCATTAAAGATGTAGCAAATGTCGTAGGCGGCGGTTACAGTCCAAGCACAGGTACAATTTACCCAACGCTGAATTACCTCGAAGAACAGCAATACATCCATGCAGAATTGAATGCAGAAGACCGTAAACAATACAGCGTCACTCAGTCAGGCTTAGTACATCTAGATGCAGAAAAAGCCACTGTAGAGAAAATTCTGTGTCGTTTTGATACCCGCAAGCAAATCCACAACAACGAAAAATACGTTGATATCAAACGCGCGATGGAAAACCTAAAAGCATCCCTGCGCATCAAAATTCAGCACAGTGAACTGACTCCTGAACAAGTGTATGTCATTGCAGAAAAAATCGATCAGGCGGCAGTCGAAATCAGCCGTATGGAGGTGACACAATGAAACAGCATCAATATGAAATTACGCTCAAACACATTGCTGATGCGCAGGGCAATCCTTCGACTTATACCGAAGCGTTGCAGTTTAATGCCTACAACCATGATGACATGTTTAAGGTATTGGAGCATTTGACTAAAGCGAAGTTATTAGATGAAGAAAAGACTAAAGCCTTTGCTGTGGGTTTAAAACTGTTTGGTGAAACCTTGCTGGAAAATAAAGACCATCCTTTATTTAAAGATTTCATGCCGCATTTCGGCCAGTTTATGAAAACACTGAAACAAACCGTAAAAGCCCAGAACGCAGCCCAAGACGAACAATAGGTGTTTACAGATGAATCAACGCCCAAAATTTCATCCCAAACATATGACTTGGCTGATGCCCCTAATCTTGTCCGGCATTATGAGCGGTTCAATTTCTTGCTTTAACATGCTGATGAATAAAGGCTTGGTTGAAGGTTTTCTTGGTATTTGGTTACATGCTTGGAGCCTATCGTGGATGATGGCATTTCCGCTGATATTAGTGGTTTTGCCTTTGGTACGTAATACGTTAATGAAGTTTGTACGCTTGCCGAATGAACCGACTTCCAAATAATAGTTAGGAAAATTTTCTTAGTCATCGTCTGAGTGTGACTGCATCGCGCTTAGAATGATGGCTGTTAATTCAGTCAGTGATTTGACACCTGCAATACGTTGAATCACTTGCCCGCGATAAAACAGCAAGGTTGAAGGTAGACCATAAACGTTATAGCGCAAAGTCAGTATCGGTGAGGAATCAATATTCACCTTGCCAAATTTGAGCCGTGCATGCTCTGCTGACATTTGGCTTGCACACTGCTCAAATACAGGGAAGTTCTGCACACAGGGCGCGCACCAGTCTGCATAGAAACGAATCACGGCAAAACCGTCGAACCATTCATAGTCGCTGGCGTTATCTTCATTGTATTCAAGGATCTGAGACATGCTTGGCCTATTATTCATTTACGAAATACACTACAAATTATACATAAGTCCATGTTTATTCATTCTGCGCCATTTCTATGTTCAAATAGTGCAGAGATAGATGAATAGTCAATAATTGAAAAGGAAAAACAATGTCACAGCAAAGCATGCAGCAGGTCATTATTACTGAGCCGGGCGGTGTTGAAAAACTGGCCTATGAGAGCGTTGCCATCCCAGAAGCGAAAGCAGATGAAGTGTTGGTAAAAGTGCATGCCTTTGGCATCAACCGTCCAGACATTTTACAGCGTCAAGGTTTATACCCAATGCCGAAAGGGGTAACACCAGTACCGGGTCTAGAAGTGGCGGGTGAAGTGGTTGCTGTGGGTGCAGAAGTCACTTTGTTTAAGGTGGGCGATAAGGTTTGCGGACTGACCAATGGTGGCGGTTATGCAGAATATTGCGTGGTGCCTGAAAGCCAAACCATTGCGATTCCTGAAGGCGTCAGCTTTACCCAAGCTGCTGCGATTCCTGAAACTTTCTTTACGGTCTGGGCGAATGTATTCCAAATGGGTAAAGCCAAAGCAGGTGAAACGGTGCTGATTCATGGTGGAACCAGTGGTATTGGTACAACAGCTATTATGCTGTGTAATGCCTTAGGCATGAAAACCTTTGCAACAGTCGGTTCAGATGAAAAAGTGGAAGCGATCTCTGATATCACACATGCGATTAACTACAAGACTCAAGACTTTGAGCAAGTGATTAATGAAGCGACCAATGAGCAAGGTGTAGATGTCATTTTGGATATCGTTGGTGCGCCGTATTTGGCGCAGAACCTCAATCTATTGCGTCGTGACGGTCGTTTGGTTTATATCGCATTTTTAGGTGGTGCAAAGGCCAAAGAGGTGAAGCTGGGTCAGATCATGATGAAGCGTTTGACCATTACAGGTTCAACCATGCGTGCGCGTAATACTGAAGAAAAGGCAGAGATTGCCAAAGGCATTCAAGAAAATGTTGTTCCGTTATGGTCTAAAGGTGAATGCTTGCCAATGATCTACAAAACATTTAAGTTTGATCAAATTCAAGAAGCGCATGCAGCCATGGATACGGGTGACCATGTAGGTAAGATTGTGGTTGAAGTGATCTAAAGTTTTCTTTTTAAAACACGCTGTATTTGTAGGGTGTTTTAAAATAATTAAGGAGGGCAATGTCCCTCTTTTTTATTGTCTTACTAAATTTTAGGCATAAAAAAACCAGCTTATCGCTGGGTTCTTTATTACACCATCTTCAGTAGTAGAAGAATGGTGCCCGAGGCCAGACTCGAACTGGCACGCTTTGTGGGCGGGGGATTTTAAATCCCCTGTGTCTACCGATTTCACCACTCGGGCTTAACAAGATTGGAGGCGGAGGTCGGAATCGAACCGGCGTACACGGAGTTGCAGTCCGCTGCATGACCACTCTGCCACCCCGCCATGTCTTGTTGATGCGTATATTAGCAAGCTCTGAAAAAAAAACAATAGCAGATTCATCTGTATGAGCATAAAAGCAGCATACAAGGTAAAAAATTTAAAATAATCATGTATTATGTGCAAAATTGATTCATATCATCACTTGGAGAAGTGCCGTGGCATTAGTTTTAGATGGTCGTGCATTGGCGAAGAAAATTGAAGCTGACTTGTTGACTCGCGTAGAAGCGCTAAAAGAGAAAACTGGTCGTACCCCAATTCTTGCGACTATTTTGGTAGGTGACGATGGTGCATCTGCAACTTATGTACGTATGAAAGGGAATGCTTGCCGCCGTGTTGGTATGGATTCATTAAAAGTTGAGCTTCCTAAAGAAACCACAACTGAGCAATTGCTTGCTGAAATTGAAAAATTGAATGCAAACCCAGATGTTCACGGTATTTTGTTACAACACCCAGTACCTGCTCAAATTGATGAGCGTGCATGTTTCGATGCGATCTCTCTTGAAAAAGACGTAGATGGCGTGACTTGCTTAGGTTTCGGCCGTATGGCGATGGGTGAGGCTGCGTATGGTTCTGCGACTCCTGCAGGTATTATGACCATTCTAAAAGAAAACAACATTGAAATCGCAGGTAAACATGCAGTTGTTGTGGGTCGTTCTGCAATTTTGGGTAAACCAATGTCTGCAATGCTGCTAGAAGCGAATGCAACAGTGACCACTTGCCACTCACGTACTCAAAACTTAGCTGACTTTGTTAAGCAAGCTGACATTATTGTGGGTGCGGTAGGTAAAGCTGAATTGATTCAAAAAGATTGGATCAAACCGGGTGCAGTGGTTGTTGACGCTGGCTTTCATCCACGTGATGGCGGCGGTGTAGGTGATATCCAATTGGTGGGTATTGAAGAAGTTGCTTCTGCGTATACACCTGTTCCGGGTGGTGTAGGCCCAATGACCATTACAACGTTGATTCGTCAAACTGTTGAAGCTGCTGAAAAAGCTTTAGGTTAATGTTGTCGGTTTTTCCTTCTCCCTCTGGGAGAAGGCTAGGATGAGGGTGCTTTTTATAAATAATCCTCTCCCTAACCCTCTCTTGCGCTTCAATTTAAAAGCAGTGCTTTAAATTTTGCTCAGGAGAGGGAACTTCCGATCTTAATTTAGGCTTTTATGACACTAAAACTCTGCATATTCGAAAAATAAAATTCTAATGAGCTGTACTTTCCAATTCCCCAAAGCCCCTGAACATTTACTGAAAGCACTGCATGAAGTCATTCCGCATTGTGAATTACATGCTCAACAGTTACCTGAAACGCCTATTTCTTTATGGCTGATTCCACCGGTATTTCCAACCGATAAATTGGATGATGAAGTCATTCGCCGTATATGGAATGACACGCCGTATTGGATCTTTTGTTGGGCTTCAGGACTTGCTATGGCGCAGTGGTTATTGGCTGAGCCGCATCATGTCAAAGATAAAGTGGTATTGGACTTTGGTGCAGGTTCAGGTGTGGTGGCGATTGCAGCGAAAATGGCAGGGGCAAAGCGTGTAATTTGCTGTGACATCGACCAAGTGAGCCTGGATGCCTGCCGTGCCAATGCAGAGCTGAATAATGTCGAACTCGAATATTTGGACGATCTGTATAAAGCCGAACAAGTCGATATTTTATTGGCTGCCGATGTGCTATATGACCAATGCAACCGTTTCTTTTTGGATGAGTTTTTAAAGTTTGCTCCAGAAGTGTGGGTGGCAGACAGTCGTGTGAAAAACTTTAGTCATCCTAAATATGAAAAACTCGATGAACGTAGCGCGACGACATGGCCTGATTTGGATGAATCACCTGAGTTTCGAAATGTGAGTTTTTATAAAACCCTATAATTATTGAACCCATAAAAATAAGACGCTTTAAGCGTCTTATTTTTTGTCTTTTGAACATCATAATAGTTATTAAGAACAGGTATAGCGAACCACACGTAAGGCTGCAGGGCGAGCATCGAGTGCATCACGTGCGCCTAAGTTTTCTGAATTGCGTAGGTCTGGGGTATTTGACAGACCGAAGTTCGCACGTGTATTACCAATTTGACGGCCGTACTGGGTATTCTCCAAAGCAGGATTTGCAATTTCGTTCACGCTTAAGATTTGTAATTTATAGGTCTTTTGCGTATTTAATACTTTTTGGCAAGCACGTTGTAATTTATTGGCATCCAGTTGTTGGTTTTGGCGACCCGCTAAAGTATATGCAAGTGTTGCGCTATCTGCAGATAGTGATTCTATTTGAAAGCCCGTTTGACCATTAAAAGCACGTGGAGTGCTTTGGCAAGCAGCCATCGACATTGCAACAATACCCAAACTTAAAACTTTGTAAATATTTTTCATCATTCATTCGCCGTGTGTATTTGTATACTCAGTATGCCATAGTCCGTCTGTCGACTCGATGGCGAAAACAAAGAAAGCCAAAGAAGTTTGATTAAATCTTTGATGCAGCCGAAACGATGAGTAGATGGAAATGCAGATAAAAAAAGCTCATCAAAATAGGCTTTGATGAGCTTAAGTGGAATAGCAGGGCTGAGCGAATTAATCGTCAGTGATCATGCTATGTTTTTTAGTATCTTTCATGAAGACATAGGTAATTAAAGATAAACCAATCATGAATGTAATGTAGTAGAAGAAGTAGTTTTCATGGCCTGCATTTTTGAAGCTCAAAGCCACAAGTTCTGCTGTACCACCAAAGAGTGTATTTGCAATCGCATAAGGTAATGCAACACCTAGGGCACGGATGTGTGCAGGGAACAACTCTGCTTTCACTACAGCATTAATCGCAGTATAACCAGTGACAATCACCATACCACTCATGCAAAGCATAAATGCTGTGGTTGGGCTAGTCGTAGAACCGATACCGTTGAAAATTGGAATGGTGAAGAGTACACCAAGCACACCAAAGGCGATCATAATTGGCTTACGACCAATTTTGTCTGAAAGCGCACCGACAGCAGGTTGTAATAGCATGAAGATGAAAATCGCAGCAGTGGTAATTTCAGTTGCTGTGGTTTTTTCAAAGCCCGACGTGTTGACCAAATATTTTTGCAAATAAGTGGTAAAGGTGTTGAACGCTAAAGTACCACCGGCAGTTAACATGATCACAGTGAAGGCTTGTTTAGGGTGTTTGGTAAATAACGCTAAAGCACCTGATTTTGGACCACCATTTTTAGCCTGTTCTTGAGCTTCTTTAGAGGATTGAGTTTCAACTAAACCGCGACGAATCCAGAACACCACAATAGCGAGTAATGCACCGATGAAGAACGGAACACGCCAGCCCCATTCAGTTAAAGCTTGTTCTGAGAAATTGCGTTGTAAGATAATTAAAACGCAAAGTGCCAATAGCTGACCTGAAATCAGTGTGACATATTGGAAACTTGAGAAGAAGCCACGATGGTTTTTACCTGCCATTTCAGTCAAATAGGTGGCACTAGAACCATATTCACCACCAACACTTAAGCCTTGGAGTAAACGCGCTAAAAGTAGAATAGCGGGTGCGAGCATGCCTACAGAATCATAGGTTGGTGCACATGCGATCATCAGTGAGCCGACACACATCAACGATACAGACAGCGTCAAACCTGCTTTACGACCTTTACGGTCCGCATAAATACCCATGACCCATGCGCCGATTGGACGCATTAAGAAACCGAGTGCAAAGACTGCAGCTGCTTGTAAGAGTTTTACAGTATTGTCACCGTCAGGGAAAAATTGCGGTGCAAAGTAAAGGGTAAAGGCAGCGTAGACATACCAGTCGTACCATTCAACGAGGTTGCCGGCAGATCCGCCGAGGATAGATTTGACACGAGTTTTTCTATCCAATTGTTCAGGAACAACTGGCTCAGATGAGTTTGACACATCATTCTCCAAGGAATGAATGCAAAACATATCCATTTAAACTCTTTGGGAAAAGTTTAAATCAATATATTTTGTCGAAATGGGAGATGGAACTATATTTATTTAATTTATACTCCTGTTGTCGCAGAAAATCATGCGACTTTAGTCTATAAGATGCGAATTTTTTGACCAGATAGATTTTTCACGACTAAATGAAAACAGCAAAGCCTCATCAATTGAGGCTTTGCTTTGAAATATATTCTGTTATTAATCAGTATGATTAATAACTCCGAGGCTTAATTGGGTAGAATTAATGCTCTTGAATTTTGGAATGGTGTTTGGTGTCTTTCATAAAGACGTAGACCAATAACGAAATAAAAATCATGATGGTCACATAGATGAAGAACCAAGACTCGTGAGCAGCTTCTTTAAAACTTAGCGCAAAGAATTCTGCCGTACCACCAAAGATGGTATTTGCAAGTGCATAAGGCAGCGCAACACCCAATGCGCGAATATGTGCAGGGAACATTTCTGCCTTTACAACCGCATTGATCGAGGTGTATCCCGTGACAATCACTAGACCTGCGAGACAGAGCCAAAATGCAGTCCAATAATCTTGAGTTTGTCCTAAGGCGCTGAATAGAACATAGGTGAACAGCACCCCTAAGATACCGAAGGCGATCATTAGAGGCTTACGACCAATTTTATCGGATAAACCACCTGCTAGTGGTTGTAGGCACATAAAAATAAACAGCGCTAAGGTGGTGATTTGTGTGGCCTCAGGTTTACTAAAGCCAGAGGTATTGACCAGATATTTTTGCAAATAGGTGGTGTAGGTATAAAAAGCCAATGTACCCCCAGCTGTTAAAAATAACACCGTGAATGCTTCTTTCGGATAATGCTTAAATAGAGAAAATAAGCCTGATTTAGGCTGGTCCTTTTGCTCTTGTGCATTTTTGAAGGACTGGGTTTCTTGCAGGCCACGTCGAATACGGAAAACCACTACCGCTAAGCACGCACCAATAAAGAACGGAATACGCCAGCCCCAATCATGCAATTGTTCTTCTGTCAGCAACCATTGCAAAATAAGTAGTACGCACAGTGCAGTCAACTGACCTGCAATCAGTGTCACATATTGAAAGCTTGAAAAAAAACCACGACGGTCGCGGTCAGCCATTTCACTGAGGTAGGTCGCACTAGCGCCATATTCACCGCCGACACTTAAGCCTTGAATCAGTCGAGCTACCACAAGAATAATCGGCGCCAAAATACCAATTTGGTCATGCGTTGGAGAAATTGCAATCATCAATGAGCCGATACACATGAGTGTGACGGAGAGGGTTAAACCTGACTTTCGACCTTTTTTGTCTGAATAGATCCCCATAATCCATGCACCAATGGGCCGCATGAGGAAGCCCACTGCAAAGATGCCCGCGGCTTGGAGAAGTTGTGCAGTCTGGCTACCTTGAGGGAAAAAAGCATGGGCGAAATAGAGGGTGAATGCCGCATAGACATACCAATCGTACTATTCAACAAGATTACCTGCTGAACCTCCGAGAATGGATTTCACTCGGGTCTTTGTATCTAAATTTGATTGAGTAACAATTTCTTCCGTCATTTTAAAATCCATCTTTTTTATTGTGTGAAAATATCTTATGCGTATCGAAAAGCATGAAATGTAAACTAAAAAAGAGGTTTTGTTTAAAAAGTGTACAAATCAACAACTTGTCGTGAATTTTGCTTTGAATAATGGTTTGGGCCTTAAAATGATTGATTTCATACTTGAGCCAGCAGGCTTTTAAACGTACATTTAAAATATAACTTCTCATTTAATGAGGAATACAAGAACTCAGCGTAAGGATATCGTGACCAAAATAGGTATCTTGATCAAAAAATCATGATCAATGAGAAAAATAATAAAGCAAAGAAAACGATGCATTGTTGAATAAAAAAGACATAGTGGGAGGGAGCGATGAATACACAACAACAATCAATATATGACATGGTGGTCATTGGTGGTGGAATCAATGGTGTTGGTATTGCTTGTGATGCAGCGGGGCGGGGGTTAAGTGTTTTGCTCTGCGAAAAAGACGATCTCGCGAGCCATACTTCATCTGCAAGTAGCAAGTTAATTCATGGTGGTCTTCGCTATTTAGAGCATAAAGAATTTCGTTTAGTACGTGAAGCACTCGCAGAACGCGAAGTTCTCCTTAAAAAAGCCCCTCATATTATTCGACCGATGCGTTTTATCATGCCACATGAACCGCACTTACGTCCGGCTTGGCTGATTCGTACTGGATTATTCTTTTATGATTATTTGGGTAAACGTGAACAGCTTGCAGGTTCAAATGGAATTGAATTTGATGTGGAAGCTAGTCCTTTAGCACCTAGATTTACCCGAGGGTTTGAATATTCCGATTGTGCAGTGGATGACGCACGCTTGGTTGTACTTAATGCGATACAAGCACGGGAACATGGTGCACAGATTCTGACTCGAACAGAATGTTTAAATGCATATAGTAAAGGTGGCATTTGGCGAGTGTGTTTAAAAAATGCTAAGGGTTTGCAAAATGTGCAGGCTAAAGTATTGGTGAATGCGGCAGGTCCTTGGGTTGCTGACTTTATAAAACAGGGGTTAAAGCAAGAGTCACCTTATAGTATACGGCTGATACAAGGTAGCCATATCATTGTTCCAAAGCTCTTTGACGGTGATAAAGCTTTTATTATGCAAAATGATGATCATCGTATTGTCTTTGCGATCCCTTATTTAGAACAATATACCCTGATCGGCACGACAGATCGTGAATATCACGCAGACCCAAATCGAGTAAAGATAAGCCAAGAAGAAATTGATTATTTGCTTGATGTGTCAAATGATCACTTTAAAACTCAATTGACGCAAACGGACATCATTTCAACTTATTCAGGTGTGCGTCCGCTGTGTGATGATGAGTCAGATAATCCAGCCGCAGTCACGCGAGATTATACTTTGGCACTGACCGATGTAGAAGGGGCTGCATTACTTTCAATCTTTGGTGGCAAACTTACCACTTACCGAAAACTAGCAGAAGCGGCATTAGATCAGCTTAAAACTGTTTTTCATCATCGATCCAAACCTTGGACTGCTGATACAGCATTGCCTGGTGCGGAAAATTTAGAATCAATCGAGCAGTTGATAGCTGAAATCCAACAAAAAGTGCGAGGGGTTTCGATCAGTCTAGCCAGTCGTTGGGCGCATGCTTATGGAACACGTGTCTGGATTTTGCTGAATCATTTAACTTCGATTGATGAGCTTGGGCAAAACTTCGGGCATGGCTTGTATGCTCAAGAAGTAGATTATTTGGTTGAGCATGAGTGGGCGAGAAGCTCTGAAGATATTTTGCAAAGACGCACAAAGTTATATTTGCAATTCAGTGCATCTGAAGTTGATGTTTTGGACGAGTACTTAATGGCAATACGTATAAAGCAAAAAGCTCAAGATGTGGCTTAGTTGATATAAAAAAGACCGCGCAAGGCGGTCTTTTAAATCTTTCTTAATCCCTCTTTTAAAGGAGGGAAATTAAAGGCCAATTAAGCAGATTTTTTTACAGCTTCTAAAAGTTCGTCTTGACGTACTTTAAGTGCTTTTGGTAAGCGATCACCAAGTTTGTTGAACAATTCAGTGTGGCTTTCAAGTTCTTTGATCCATTGATCTTTATCTTGAGAAGTTACAAGCTCGAATTGCTCTTTAGTGAAGTCTGAACCAGTCCAGTTCAATTGTTCGTATGTTGGAACAAGGCCGATAGGTGTTTCAACAGCGTCTGCACGACCTTCACAACGGTCAATGATCCACTCAAGAACACGCATGTTTTGACCGAAACCAGGCCATACAAAGTTACCTTCAGCATCACGACGGAACCAGTTCACGTTGTAGATACCAGGAAGTTTATTGCCAGCAGCTTTAGCTTTAGCAGCAACTTCTTCACCAAGTTCTAACCAGTGAGAGAAGTAGTCAGCCATGTTGTAACCCGCAAATGGAAGCATTGCGAATGGGTCACGACGAACGATACCTTGTTGACCAACAGCAGCAGCAGTTGTTTCAGAGCCCATAGTTGCAGCTTTGTAAACACCGTCAACCCAGTCAAATGCTTCTGAAATTAGAGGCACTGTGTCTGCACGACGACCACCGAAGATGAACGCAGAAATTGGAACACCTGCTGGATTTTCCCAGTCAGCATCAATAGAAGGACACTGACCAGCTGAAACAGTGAAACGAGCATTTGGATGAGCTGCTTTTTCTTCGCCGGTGTGTGGTTGACCTTTCCAGTTAGTTAGATTAGCAGGTACTTCTTTAGAAAGACCTTCCCACCATACTTCACCGTTGTCAGTTACAGCAACGTTAGTATAGATTACGTCTTTATGAAGAGTCGCCATACAGTTCGGGTTAGTCTTGGTATTTGTACCAGGTGCTACACCGAAGAAACCAGCTTCAGGGTTGATTGCATATAAACGACCATCTTCACCTGGTTTGATCCAAGCAATATCATCACCTACAGTTTCAATTTTCCAACCTTCGTAACCCGCTGGTGGAATCAACATCGCGAAGTTTGTTTTACCACACGCAGAAGGGAATGCAGCTGCGATGTAGTGTTTTTCGCCTTGTGGGTTTGTCACGCCAAGGATGAGCATGTGTTCAGCTAACCAACCTTGTTGACGACCCATAGAAGATGCAATACGTAAAGCTAGGCATTTTTTACCCAACAATGCGTTACCGCCGTAACCAGAACCGTAAGACCAGATTTCACGAGTTTCTGGGTAATGAACGATGTATTTTTCAGGGTTGCAAGGCCAAGCAACGTCTTTTTGACCTTCTTCAAGCGGAGCACCAACAGTGTGTACGCAAGGAATGAAGTCACCGTCAGTACCAAGTACGTCATAAACAGCTTTACCCATACGAGCCATTTTAGACATGCTTACAGCAACGTAAGGAGAATCAGTAAGTTCGATACCGATGTGAGCAATATGAGAACCTAAAGGACCCATAGAGAAAGGAACAACGTACAAAGTACGGCCTTTCATTGAACCGTCAAATAAACCATTCAGACGAGCACGCATTTCAGCTGGAGCTTCCCAGTTGTTTGTTGCGCCTGCATCTTCTTGTTTTTCAGAACAGATGTAAGTACGACCTTCAACACGAGCAACGTCAGAAGGATCAGAATTAGCAAGGTAAGAACCAGGATGTTTTTCTTGGTTAAGTTCTTGCATAGTGCCGTTAGCGATCATCAAGTCGATATAACGTTGATATTCTTCTGCGCTACCGTCACACCATTCGATTTTTGCTGGTTTGGTTAATTTGGCAATTTCTTCCACCCAAGCAATTAGCTTAGGGTGACGAACGAATTCTGGTGCGTTCACTTGGGTCATGGTGAGGCCTATCTCAAAAATGTACTAACCGTACAAAGTATAATCTGCATCATGGGTTACATCATGCAGATAAAAGATGAAAAAAAGTGGCTGTATTAAAGCATAAAATCATAAAAAAAATAAGACTAAAGAAGTGGTAGATTTTTTTTGGTAGTTAATGCTATTTAAATTAAATATAAATAAAATACAATAACTTAATAGATTTTATGGCGAATTTTAACTTTATTTATTAATGTGATGGACAATATTTTATATATTTATTTTTAATAAAAACAAAAAGTTGCATATATTTGATATTTGAGAATTATTATTGATTAAATAAATGGTGGTAATTCGATTTTTACATAAAGGCGCTATTATTTGCTGTTAAATTCGACAAAATACAAAACTAAGCGGCCAAGATGTATAAAAAGTGATTAAACAAGCCAAGCCTTTATCTATTATTTATAATAAAAAATCAGGATTTCATGCTGCAAACAAAGATGAAGTCTATGAGGAACTTGTGCGGATATTATCCGATCATGATTTCGAAATACAGTCATTTGAGCTTGGGCAGGAAGCCAGTTTTGATACTTTAATGAGCAAGGTGTTTGCACGCCATCAAGACCCCGATAATTTGGGCGTTGTCGTTGCGGCAGGCGGTGACGGAACCTTAAATGCAGTTGCTCACCGTTTGATGTATACCGATATTCCAATGGGGATCTTACCTTTGGGCACATTTAATTATGTGGCGCGCGTACTCAATATTCCTCTCGATTTAATTCAAGCGGCACAAGTGATTGCGACAGGCACTAATCGACAGGTGCATGTGGCGCAAATCAACGAACATATCTATTTAAATAATGCCAGTTTGGGCTTATACCCTTTATTTATACAAAAAAGAGAGTTTTATAATCAAAAGTTTGGTCGTTTTCCATTACATGCTTATACCTCGGGTTTGGATGTGCTGATTCGAGATCGCAAAGAGTTAAAATTGGAAATCGAAGTTGATCATCATATTTATCCAGTCAAAACGCCTTTGATCTTTTTTGGTAATAACCAATTGCAATTGGCCGATTTAAATTTGCAAATTGCTAAAGATGCAGAAGCAGGTAAAGTTGCAGGTGTGGTGGTCGCAAAAAGTGATAAGAAAACTTTATTTAAAATTTTATGGCAGTTGATCCGTGGCAATATCGACAATGCGCCAGATGTGTATAGTTTTGCCGCTGATGAAGTCACGATTCATACCCAACGAAAAAAAATGACCGTTGCTGTGGATGGTGAGATTGTAGAAATGAAACCGCCGCTTAAAATTCGAGTGCAAAAACAAGCCTTAAAGATACGGGTGCCACATGATACTGCATCTGTCTGATCTGCATTTTGGCACTGAAAAGCCAGAGTGTATGCGCGCGATTCAGCAATTTTGTCATGAACAGCGCATCGAAGCCGTGGTTGCCAGTGGAGACTTGACCCAACGTGCGCGCTATCGTCAGTTTTATGCATGTAAGCAATTTTTAGAAAGCTTAAAGCTACCTTATATCGTTGTGCCGGGGAATCATGATATTCCGCTGTATCATTTATGGAACCGTGTTTTTAGTCCTTTTGCACGTTATCAACTTTTTTTTGGTGCTATGGAAAATGTACTGGAAACTGAGCATTTTTATTTAATTGGGATCAATAGTATTCGTCGTCGTTACCATACGCGAGGGCATGTGTCGCTCGAGCAAATTCATCATGTCGACGACTTACTTAAACATGCGCCTCCCAATAAAGTGAAATTAATCATAGCGCATCAACCTTTTTATACACCGCCCAATGACCCGCATGGTGTGAAGGATTGTCCTGTTCAAGGGCGTTTGGCGCTCGAACAGTGGAGTCAACACGGTTTGAATGGTTTATTGCATGGACATTTACATGTTCCAGCCAGCTATGACCTCAATCAAATTTATGCTTTAGGTGTTGATCATCCCGTTTGGGATATTCATGCAGGCACAGCGACGTCATATCGCCTACATGAGAACCTTGCCAACAGTTTTAATGTCATTGATGAGCAGATGAATGTGCGACATTATTTTTATCATTCAAAGTTAAAAATTTTTGAAGAAAATCTCAGCACTCATGTTTTAGATGAGCTTTAACCATTTAAATTTAAATTTTGAAGAAAAAAAATACAAAAAGATGAAAAAATTTAGAATTTGCCCTTGAAGCGTTTTATTCCATCCCCACAAAAGTGTCATATCAAAATTTTGTCGATGACCTAGGAAATAAGAAGTCATCTTCACATCGTTATCAATGACATTTTAAATGTCTATGGAGTTAGAAATGAGCAAGATTCGTCCTTTACATGACAACGTCGTTATCCGCCGTGTTGAGAAAGAAACTAAAACTGCTGGCGGTTTAATCTTGAGTACTTCTGCTGCTGAACAACCAGCTCAAGGTGAAATCATTGCTGTAGGTAACGGCAAAGTAACTGACAACGGTGTTCGTGCGTTAGACGTTAAAGTTGGTGACAACGTGCTTTTCGGTGCTTATGCAGGTACTAAAGTAAAAGTTGACGGCGAAGAGCTTCTTGTAATGAAAGAGTCTGACATTTTAGCTGTACTTGAAGGCTAATCTCAGAACTTTCGAACCGAATTCGATTTGAAAAATATATTAAAAATTTTGGAGTAAACCATGTCAGCTAAAGACGTAAAATTTGGTGATTCAGCGCGTTCAAAAATGATCGCGGGCGTAAACGTACTTGCAGATGCTGTAAAAGTAACTTTAGGTCCTAAAGGCCGTAACGTTGTCATCGACCGTTCTTTCGGTGCGCCGCACATCACTAAAGATGGTGTTTCTGTTGCTAAAGAAATCACGTTAAAAGACAAGTTTGAAAACATGGGCGCTCAGCTGGTTCGTGAAGTGTCTTCAAAAACCAATGACATCGCGGGTGACGGTACAACAACTGCAACTGTACTTGCTCAAGCAATCCTAAATGAAGGGATCAAATCAGTTACTGCTGGTATGAACCCAATGGATCTTAAACGCGGTATCGACATCGCGGTTAAAGCTGTTGTTGCTGAAATTAAAGCGACTGCTAAACCTGCTTCTGACTCTAAAGCCATTGAACAAGTAGGTTCGATCTCTGCGAACTCTGACACCACTGTTGGTAAACTTATTGCTCAAGCAATGGAAAAAGTCGGTAAAGAGGGTGTAATTACAGTTGAAGAGGGTTCAGGCTTTGAAGATTCTCTAGATGTTGTAGAGGGTATGCAGTTTGACCGTGGTTACATCAGCCCGTACTTTGCAAACAAACAAGATACACTAACAGCTGAACTTGAAAACCCATACATTCTTCTTGTTGATAAAAAAATCAGCAACATCCGCGAATTAATTGCTGTACTTGAAGCTGTTGCTAAAACAGGTAAACCGCTTCTTATCATTGCTGAAGATGTTGAAGGTGAAGCACTTGCAACTCTTGTTGTAAACAACATGCGTGGCATTATCAAAGTTTGTGCTGTTAAAGCACCTGGTTTTGGTGATCGTCGTAAAGCGATGCTTCAAGACATCGCGATTTTAACTGGCGCGACTGTAGTTTCTGAAGAGGTTGGTATGTCTTTAGACCAAACTACACTTGAGCACTTAGGTACAGCGCATAAAGTTACTGTTTCTAAAGAAAACACAGTAATTGTTGATGGTGCAGGTGTTGCAGAGCAAATTGCTGAACGTGTAACTCAAATTCGTGCTCAAATTGAAGAATCAACTTCAGAATACGACAAAGAAAAACTTCAAGAACGCGTTGCTAAATTGGCAGGCGGTGTTGCTGTAATCAAAATCGGCGCTGCAACTGAAGTTGAAATGAAAGAGAAGAAAGATCGCGTTGACGATGCACTTCATGCAACTCGTGCTGCAGTTGAAGAAGGTGTTGTAGCAGGTGGTGGTGTTGCACTTGTACGTGCTGCAAAAGCACTTGAAGGTGTGTCTGGTGCTAATGATGACCAAAATGTTGGTATCAACATTTTACGTCGTGCAATTGAAGCACCGCTTCGTCAAATCGTTGCAAACTCTGGTGATGAGCCATCAGTTGTAATCAATGCTGTGAAAAACGGTGAAGGTAACTTCGGTTATAACGCTGCGACTTCAGAGTATGGCGATATGTTAGAAATGGGTATTCTTGACCCAGCTAAAGTAACACGTTCTGCGCTTGAGCATGCTGCATCTGTTGCAGGTCTTATGCTTACAACTGAATGTATGATTACTGAAATTCCAGAAGACAAGCCAGCAATGCCAGATATGGGTGGCATGGGTGGTATGGGCGGTATGATGTAAACCTCAGCGTACCCAAACTTCAAAAACCTCGTATCGTCAGATACGGGGTTTTTTTTATGGCGTAGTTTTTGTAATGTAGAGATTGCACACATGAAAAGACAAAATCACCTAGCTATTTTTTATTTACACATTAAATGTGTAATATGTATCTAAACTCCTTTTTTTTGTGAATAAAACTCATTATTCTTTTTAGAACAATAAGAAAAACAAATGATTAAATAAATGTAATGCAGATTGGAGTAGGCATAAAGGGGATAAAAATGGATAACCGAGAACACGAAATTATAGGCAGTATTTATGATGCCGCTGTAGATGTGAATTTATGGCCGCAAGTAATTGAAAAAATTGTTCAATATACAGACAGTAAAACCGCCATTTTTACTGCCTTAGATCAATTTAGCCCAAGTTACGATTTTTTATTTAGTCACAATATTCCAGATGAAGCTTTGCATGCCTATCGTGATGAGCGGATTCGCGTGATTGACATGCAGTTACACCGAGTATTGTGGGAAAATTTAGGTGTGGGGCAAGTAGCGAGCTCGGATTTATCGCATTATGGGGAAAACCCTGAAAGTGATGAATATATCTTTTATGAACGGTGTTTGAATCCGACGGGAATTAGTTATATCTCGGCTGTTTTGCTCGATCAGGGTTCACATCGTTGGGCAGTTTTAGGATTACATCGTGCGCCAGATGTAGCGCCGTATCAACAAAAAGAGTTGGATTTTTTAAAGCATTTGGGTGTGCATTTGCGCCGTACCTTACAAATCCATCGTCAATTTAGTTTGGTTAAACAAGAAAATTTAAGTTTGTATAGTGTGCTCGATCATTTAAAAACAGGTGTAATTTTGCTTGATCATCAGCTGAGTTTGATTTATTCAAACCCTTTAGCTCAAAGCATGCTGGAACACGATTCATGTTTAGATTTGGACTTGTATAATCGTTTAAAAACCCATGCTTATGATCAAAGTCGTTTAGATCAATTATTACATTCAGCGTTGTTGGGACAGTCGGCATTAAACGCAGATGTAGGCGGTGTATTGTCTTTGTCAGATGCGAAAGGACAACAATTAATGCTGACTATCGTACCTTGTTCTAAATTAAAAAATATGCAGCATCAAAATGCAAGACAACATCAAATTGCGGTATTTCTGACCGATATGCATCAGCACTATGCCTTGTCACAAGCCTATTTGCAGCAAGCTTATCAATTGTCTAAACGCGAGTTTGAGCTGTGTGAGTTGTTGTTGAATGGTTATAAGTTAGAAGAAATTGCGGAACATTGCGGGATTACCCTCAGTTCCGTGCGCACTTATTTTAAAAATATTTATGAAAAAACCCAATGCAACTCGCAAATTGAACTCATGCATTTATTAATGAGCTGTACCATTCATTTTGAGCATATTGGTTAAAGCTGCCTAAATTTTGCTTAGGCAGCTTTAAAATATGTTTAGTTACTACGTTGTAGGGTAATAGTGTCTTCGCCTTGTGGATGCAAGGTTAGACTTGTTCCGGAGATGCTATAAGTTGCATTAACTTTAGCGCTATCCGAAGTGTCATGTAATCCACCGCAACCGTTGGTGTCATATAACACTTCTGTTACGGCAAGTGTATTGGATGTTATTGAATATTTACCATATTCAATTCCTGGGTTATCGCAATCACCTTCGGTGTCTAACAAGAAATAGAATCCTGTGTCAAAGAAAGCAAACAAGTGAGTTTGATTAAATTGCCAAGTGCCAACTAGACCTGATGATTGTTTTACTTTAGTTAAAATATAGGTGCTATTACTTCCTACATCAGTCAGCACTAGATCTGTGCCATTATAACTTAGGCGGTGGTGACCATCATTGTCAGGATGTGAAAGCCCGTAGTCACCGTTTGTATCTATGGAAATTACAGGGTTCAGCGCTGAGGTTAAAGCATTCCAATTTAATTGTCCGATTTCAATACCAGGCTTCCCTGTTTCATCAGCTACATCTGCTTCACCCAGAGCATAACGTCCATCGGGTAAAATATGTAATAAAACAGCAGATGCATTGGTACGTCCAATTTCCCAAGTTCCAGCAATATCTTTATAGAATTGGCTTGCGCTACTTGTGGTAGTACCTTCTGTATTGGGTCTTGTGAGTATAAATGTACCTTCATTTGGTTCGTGGAGTGTAAGTGATGTCGTATTAACCGTGACTGGTAGACCTGAGCTTGAGCTTGCACTATTGTCAGATAAGCCTGCACAGCCATTTGTATCGATCAGGATATTATCTACGAATAACTTTCCATCTTGAACACGATATTTACCATATTCGATACCTGGTCCACCACAAGGCGTTTCTCCAACTTCCACTTGATCGTCCCCAACAGCATCAACCATGATATAGGTATTATTATCCGGATTGAAAACAAATAGTTGCTTGCCTGAACTTGAGTTCCAAGCACCTGCAATGCTCGAATTGTTTTGAGGGACTTTAGTAAATGTTGCACTTTCATTAGGGTTTTGAGCTTCAGAAATTTTTAACTGTGTACCATCAAATGATATTTTCATATCACGTGTTTTTCCAGAATCAGTTAAGCCCCAATCTTCATTTGTATCAATTGAAGATTGCGCCCATAAATCTCCAGCAACAGCATTCACCGATAACTCACCGTACTCCATGCCATTCGCACTATCAGATGGTGAGCTAACAATAGGTTCGCCAATCAGGTATTTCCCGTCTGAGGTTACTTGAAGTACGATTTCTGATTCAGCATTTTTTGCGTACCAAACCCCAACGATATCTTTGAGGAGTGTTTTGTTAAAGTTAGCTTGTGCTTCTGTTGCGCTAACTACGACTTTATCTTTAAAAACTTCTATTGTTTGTAGAACAGGTTGAAAGCTTGTAATAAATTCTGTTGTTGGTTTAGAGAAGTCAATTGAGTTTGCAGGGAGTTGACTCACTGAGTCAGGGATTTGAATACCATCGTCATGATCACCCTCAGAATCTAAAGATTGTAAAAAAATAAGTAAATTTGTTCGTGTTGTTACATCATCGGCTAACTCCACAGGGGTAATACGATCAGCACCAGTTACTGTGCCAATTTCAATATTTCCGATATGGAAAGTGATTTCATCACCTTCTTGATATTCAAACTCCCCTTGAGCATTTGTACGTTTAGAAACGCCATTAATTGTATACGTTGCGCCACTCACAGGTCCATCGGTCAGTATCCCAGTTTTTAGGGAGCTTGAAGGTGGGGGAGCAGAACTACCAGAATCATTGTCTGAACCGCCACATGCACTCAGTAAGCCTGCTAAAGTTAAGCATAATAAAGTTTTTTTCATCACGAATTCCTTGTTATTCAAATTGTCATATCTGCAGTATAGAAATTAGATGAGTTTAGGAGCTATCCCAAAATTGGGAGGGTAAACACAAAAATCTGTGAGAAAAAATGAAGAAAAAACAATATTTTTGTGAAAAAGTATAATTTTTTGGTTTTCAGTCACGGAAGATCCACTCGCCTATGTTAATTTGAAGAAAAATATTGCGTGTTTAAGCCCAATCGCCACCAGAAAGTGATCTTGTTCTATGCTGTCAAAATTTTTTATTGAACGTCCAATTTTTGCAGGTGTGCTCGCTATTATGGTGATGGCCGTACTTCACTTAGCGCTGCAATCGGTGTTGCTGGTGGTAGCGAAGTTGGTGGTCGTGTAGGTCTTTCTTATGTATTTGGCGGAAAATAATTAACCCGTTGGTACATTTGGATTAAACAAAAAATCCCCGCTTTTGCGGGGATTTTTTATGACTAACATATGACTACAAATGTTAAATAAAACGCTAATCAAGCTTTTTGGTGAGTTTAAGATTTACTTCAGGCATTTCTAGTTTTTCACCTTTATCACCTCGAAGCTCAATAAAGTTTTCACCTACAAAGTAAATTCGATTGTCGCCCTCGGCATCAAGTTGAATCATTCCAGGTTGATCTGGCAAAAACTTAAAACTGCCTTTTACTTTATTTTCAGTATTTGCAGGCTTACCTAAAAACTCTTGGCTAAGCTCATAGCTTTTATTGAGTTTGAGTTCAAGCTCAGTTTCAATCCCTTTGCAATCATGGCAAGGCAGAATCCCTTTATACTCACCCGCCCAATCAAGTGCATTTTCAGTGTTATCACCTGTGGCAATCGGACTTTCTGAGGCTGCGTCTGTATTGGCAATGACATTATTATCTGGGGGTGTCGCAGTTTCAGATTCATTGCTGGTTTTTGAACATGCCGTTAAGGTTGCACTGACCACACAGAGAGCGAGCATTAGTTTTTTCATGAGATTTATACACCGTACGTACCCAATATAATGCTAAGCGTGGCTTTTATTGCTCAAGAAAAATAGCCTATTCCTGTTAACAATTGTGTGTTTGGTTAATACATCAAAACAGACATTTGATTTTTAAAAATTCGTAAATAGTGAAATATTGGTGATTTACCTAAAAGTGAACGCTGAAGGACATTTATATATTAATTGGTGAATAACTGAACAATATAGGCTTTTATAATTATTTTGCGTTGTTAAACTCTGCGGCATAGAAAAAACTGTCGGTGCAAATTGTGTTTGAAAAAACAGCGGAAAAAAGTCTGAACTTAATGGGGTGGCAAATTGATAACCATTGGGATTTAAATATTGACCAATGTGTCATGATTGCAGCGCCACATACCAGTAATTGGGATGCACTTTATGCACGCCTTGCCCTGAAAGCTTTAGGGGTAAATGTTCGTATCACGATTAAAGACAGTTATATGAAATTCCCGTTTGGGCCTTTTGTACGTGCAATGGGCGGAATTGGTATTAATCGTCGTCCAAAACAAGATGGTGAAGCACGTCAAAGTATGGTTGAGCTCATGGCTGACTTATTTAAGCATCATCCGAAATTAGTCATGTTGGTAACGCCTGAAGGGACACGCGCCAAACAAGAGAAGTGGAAAACTGGTTTTTATCATGTTGCTATGCAAGCAAGTGTGCCGATTGCTTTAGCTTATATGGACTATGCGCAGAAAAAAACGGGTGTGGGTAAAATTGTTTATCCTACAGGCGATTATGAAAAAGATATGGCTGAAATCATGGATTTTTACGCGCAAATACATGCCAAATTTCCTGAAAAATTCAGTGTCGATACACGCTATTACTAATCTAACAATCCAATAAAAAGGACAGCATCGGCTGTCCTTTTTTATGTTTAGATTCTTCTATTTAGATTCTTCTGTTT
Source organism: Acinetobacter sp. YH12069 (assembly GCF_013419675.1). Lineage (NCBI taxonomy): Bacteria > Pseudomonadati > Pseudomonadota > Gammaproteobacteria > Moraxellales > Moraxellaceae > Acinetobacter > Acinetobacter sp. YH12069. Next base: position 209,950 of record NZ_VOZS01000005.1, read on the forward strand.
AGATTTTTATATTGAATTTAATCATGAAAATCGGGATGGATACCGCCCAGATTTTGACATGCCGCCTTATAAATAATGTATTGCTGATCAACTACATCGATGAGCGGAATACGAAATAATTTTTCGCCTTCTTTATAGCTGTCGATATATGACACGACTTTTTGTTTACTTGATGCCAGTTTTTCTTCATGAAAACTTGTAATCGAGCTATGAGTCATATGTGAACTTTCAATATTATTGCATTGAAAATGTGAGAGTAGTTTTTCAGCTTTTTTAATTTCACTGGACGTGCCAAACATACAGCCGCTAAGCAGAGTCACACCTGCAAGCAGGATGAACTTTTTCATGGTTTTATTTTAAGCAAAATTATGAGGTGCAATATTCTATTAATTTTCGTCAAAAAAATTAATCACTTTTTTACCATTTGGCTAATTTTTATTTAAATGTGAACTGTGTCATTGTTACAAGATGTGAATGTCTAACTGAGAAGGGGTTTTTCTAGAATGATTTGGACAAATATCTTTAGGTTTTGAGTCATCAGGTTAAGATACTCATCGTCACCAAGAAGCAGCCTGAAGAAAATAATAGCCCTAATACAATATGTTTAAATTGGCGTTCTGAAATGCGATAAAAAAGTTTGGCACCAAAAATCACTGGAAAAGCCATAATCACCAAAAGCACGGCTAAATAGGGCAGATGTTCACGATGGATGATCCCTTGTAGCAGATAGCTAATGAGTGTGACGAGCTGAATGGCTAAATTGAAATGTCGCAAAATATAGCGTTGTGCTGCTTTGGGTGTATTTTTCAGCATGAGCCATGCAGAGGGTAATGCACCACAAAAGCCTCCAAGACCACCCAAGATTCCAGCAATATATCCAATACTAGAATCCGCCCATTTCCCTGATTTTTGGATGAATGAAAATTTAGGATTAAAAAATAAAATTGGGCACCAAAACATTAAAAAAGCGCCCAAAACCAATTTAAATGTATCTGGATTAATGCTGTCTAATAAATACGTACCGAGCGGTACACCTAAAATTCCTGCAATTAAATAGGGATAAATGATTTTTTTATTGATCGGAATGCTTTTGCGTTCTGATGATAATGAAATGAAGTGGCTATAAACTGAAGCGCAGACCACCAAGGGTGCGGCTATTTGAGGGGGGAGTATCCAAACCCAAAATGACATTGCGATAAGGGCGAATGCAAACCCTGTTAATCCTTGTATGAATCCCGCAAAGATGGCACCAAGAATAAAAAACAGCCAAGTCATTAAATTACAGCTTTGAAATACGTGGCGCTATTGTAGTGAATTTTTCTATATAAATGTGGCTGACTGAACAAATGTAGCAAAATTGGATGTCAAATGATGAATAAAACATGAATGTTTAAATACAGCAGATGTACACAGACTTCCGATTGAATTCATTTCGATAATTGAAAATGCTCTTCATCAAAGACGAGTGCTACACATGCTTAAACAAGTTGCTTTGCTATCTGTGGTTGCAGTTACATGTACAGGGTGTGTCGTGGCGCCATTTGATGATGGCCGATACCATTCGAATCAATATGGCTATGCAAATCAATATGGTTATTCAGGTCAATATGGGGGGGCATACGGACAGCGCTATGACTCAAGTCAGCGTTATGACCGTTCATATAGTCGAGTGAATAGCCCGCAACATCGACCAAACTCACCACGATCGAATTCGAATAACCGTCCAGACAATATATATAAACCAAATGCGCATAAACCGAATGTACAGAAACCTTCATCTCAGCATCCGTCAAATGTGCATCGTCCAAGCGCAAAGCCTCAGACGCCAGCTAAACCCAATACAAGTAAGCCCCAGCAGCAAAAACCACAGCAACAACGTCCTAAAGTAACGCCCGTGGATAAAGCTAAAACCCCAGGTGGATTTAACAGCCAGCGTCCACTTCGACCACAGGTTTAATGATTTTCAAGTAATAAAAAAGGACGCATTAACGTCCTTTTTTGTGTGCATTTACATTAAGCCTTTTTATATAAGCCTGCACGTACCGTACCTGCTTTGGTTTGTTTGATTTGCTGCCAACTGCTCGGGAGCTTTAACTGAGCAAGATCACGGTCAGCTTCGATATAAATTAAACCATTGTCTGCAATGCACGGATCGACCAATTCAGCAAGTTCTTGCCATAAATCAAGACTATAAGGGGGATCTAAGAAAATCAGATCAAATTGATCTTTCAAGTTAGGAATGGCTTGTTGTGCCGTCATGTTTTTGAGTTGCACACGTTGTTTGCTCACCCTTAAGAGTTCTAAATTGTCCATGAGAAACTTCGCTTGGGTGCGATCAGGTTCAATTAAAACGGCTTCTGCTGCACCACGTGAGAGTGCTTCAAACGACAAAGCACCTGAACCTGTACACAGGTCGAGAACTTTGGCATTTTGAACATCCCACATGAGCCAGTTAAATAATGTCTCGCGGACACGGTCAGGAGTAGGGCGTAGACCGTCAATATTGGCAAAAGGCAATTGACGACGCTTCCATTCACCCCCAATGATTCTTAATTGATTTTTCATGAATTATTCCTCATCGGTTGCATGTGCTGCACTGGCAGCACGAGGTGTTGTATTTACACTATTCGGTTGTTGAGTGGCACTGTTGTTCTGCTGAGCTGTTGGGCTCGCATTTGGATCGGCTGATAAAATATTTGAGCCGCTTGGTAACTCACTCGGTTTTAGACCCGCAGTCATGAGACCACCGCTAATTTGATGGCTTGCAGGACGAATTGGATTCTTTTTACGTGTTAATAACCAGTAGTCAAACATCGGTTTCGCAATTTGAGCAGCAGAACCACCGTGACGACCATTTTCCCAAACGACTGCAATCGCAATTTCAGGTTTTTCCGCAGGGGCAAAACCAACAAATAAACCATGGTCAAGCTGACGCTCTGTCAATAAGGACTCGTTATAACGTTTACCTTGGGCAATACTTTTAACCTGTGCGGTCCCTGTTTTACCTGCTATTTGATACATTGGGGTACGAATACCACGACCTGTTCCTGTTTGAACCACATCAATCATGGCATCACGCATTTTGATCCAATCATCTGGCTTACCATTAAATTGAATGCGACCATTCGGGGCGTTATGGACTTTGTGAACTTTAGCACCTTTACTCTCACGCAGAACGTGAGGTGTAACATGAGAGCCTTGATTGGCAGTAATGGCAGTCGCCATCGCCAGTTGTAATGGTGTTGCAGTAAAAGCACCCTGACCAATACTGACAGAAATGGTTTCACCTTTGAGCCAGTTGGACTTCCGTGTGCGAAGTTTCCATTCAGGATTTGGATATAGCCCAGTGCTTTCACTTGGTAAATCTACACCGGTTTTTTCACCGAAGCCAAACTGACGCATCCACGTATTCATTTTTTCAATGCCCATACGATAGGACAAGACATAGAAATAGGTATCGCAGGAAACGACTTGGGCTTTGTGTAAATTGACTGAGCCATGACCAGTTTTTTTGTGGTCACGGAAACGATGGCTGTCACCCGGAAGCGTGAAATAGCCCGGATCTGAAATGGCAGTACTCCAGTCCACTAGACCATAATGAATACCACCCAGACCAAACATTGGCTTAATCGTTGAACCCGGAGGATAAGCCCCTTGTACAGCACGGTTATATAAAGGTTGATCGAGGCTATCACGCAGTTCAGAATAATCTTTACTGCTAATGCCAGTAACAAATAAATTGGGGTTAAAACTAGGACTGGACACAAGAGCAAGAATTTCTCCAGTACGTGGGTCAATCGCCACAATTGCACCACGTCGATCTGCAAGCTGCTCTGAAGCGACCATTTGCAGTCCATAATCTAGGGATAAATATAAGTCATTACCACGAATCGGATCTTTACGACCTAGATGACGTAACACATTACCAAAGGCATCGGCTTCAACCGACTCATTTCCCGGCATACCGTGTAAAAGTTCTTCGTATGATTTTTCAACGCCAATTTTACCGATTAGGTTTGAGCCAGCGTATAAATCTTTATCAATCGTTTTTAGTTCTTTGTCATTAATACGACCTACGTAGCCAATCACATGGGCAAAAAGTTCGCCATGTGGATAGTAGCGAGTCATTTGGGTCTCTATATTGACACCCGGAAATTGATATTTCACCTCACTAAAACGGGCGATATCATTTTCATTTAAATTCAGTTTAATCGAAACACGTTCAGTCTTTTTAGAGGTTTTAATTCGACTTTTAAAGCGTTCGATATCTTCAGATGTAAGCTCTAATAAAGGTGTTAGGCGCTCAACAGTATCATCGATATCTTCAACATCCGCACGGCTCATGGTTGCTGAGAAAACCGGATAATTATCGGCTAATAACACGCCATTACGGTCATAGATATAACCACGAGAAGGTGCAAGCGGTTGCAGTCGAATTCGGTTTTGATCTGCAGCAGTTGAAAAGGTCTCATAACTCTTGATTTGCAAATATGCATAACGTGCCACAAGCAACAGCATAAAGAAGGAGACAATCCCTATCGAAATCACCACGCGATTACGATAAATCCGCTTTTCTTGCTGGACATTTTTTAAAGGATAATGCTGCTTCATACGCGTTCGACTTAAAGACTGAGAGCTAAAATAACGGAAGAGGCATATTCTAGCGCAACTGACATTTTTTTGATAAATAAAAACGACTCTGCTGTGATTGCAGTCTATATTTTGACTTTGCAGACATGAAAAATATGGGGCTTTGTGTATAACAGTTCATATTATTCTGCTAAAGTCGAAACGTATAAAAAAGGAATATTCCAAAAAATAATACTAAGGAAGTTTGTGAAAACAATGAATAAATTATATCCATTGCTTGCATTTATGATGCTTGGAAGCATCGCACATGCCAATGACAATTCATTTTTACCTGAGGCAAAATTAACAGGTGAGGGTTATCAACCATGGAATGTTGGAGCAGGTTTTACTCAAAAAATTATTCACGTGAATGGTGAGTGGGTAAACCCATATGGCATTGCTTATGCAAAAGCTGGTGTTTTCTTGAACGATGATAAAACACCTGGCGGGCAAGTCGGCTTTCGTTACCCAGTTCATTTCACTGGCAAAGATAAAAATGGTTATTATATCGGAGCTTATGCGGGCCACATCGACTCCAAGAAAGTAGATGGTGAAGATGAAGCGCGTTTAGGTGGTGGTATCGATCTTGCTTATGTGATGTTGAGTGCCGAGCGTATTAGTACGTTTAGTGTAGGCATGGGTGCGGGTGAAAAATTAGAAGACAAATCAGGTAATGTGATTGTGGAAACCGAACCGAGACTACAAATCTCATATACTTTAAGTTTTGGTTTGTAGTGAAAATAATCAACTTTATTTTATAACCGCACTCACTGAATAAAATTAAATATGGAAGTTATGCATGCTTGAGTACGTTAACGAATTGTGGCAAACCTTTTTGCAACGTCCCGATTTTTGGGCTGTGCTGAGTATTATCCCCGTTACCGCATTCGTTACCTGGGCACACGTTTGGATGGCACTGAAAATGGTGTTTTACCCGATTACTTTCTGGGGATTCCATTTAGGTCCATTACCCGTGGGATGGCAGGGGATTGTGCCAAGAAAAGCTGGACGTATTTCTGGCATTATTACGGATAACACATTGTCTAAATTGGGTTCCTTACGCGAGTTTTTGGATGCAATGGATCCTGAGGATATGGCGCGCATCATTGGTGAACAAGTTGGCTTTGAACTTGAGCATTTGATTGATGAAGTCATGCTAGACCGAAATGCGGTGCTTTGGGAAAACTTACCGTATTCGATTAAACGCCGTATTTATGCCCAAGCACATAAACAGCTGCCAAATACCTTAAAAGAACTCGTGACCGAACTGACCATGAACGTAGAGTCACTTGTTGACATGCGAGAAATGGTGGTGAGTCAAATGGAAGCGGATCGTCTCTTGATGGTGCGGATGTTCCTTAAAGTTGGCCAGAAAGAAATCAACTTTATTTGGCATATCAGTGCCTTGATTGGGATGTTCTTTGGTATCTTCCAAATGATCGTTTGGTTTGTGGTGCCTTGGCATTGGACGGTTCCATTTTGGGCAGCAATCTGGGGATTTTTGACCAACTGGATTGCCATCTGGATGGTATTTAATCCAATTGAGCCGCACCCCGTAAAGTATTTGCAATTATTTGAATTAACTAAAGATCGTAAATTCCCTTGGATTAAACCTGTGATTCCACGTATTGGAACGTACAATGTTCAAGGGGCGTTTATGAAACGCCAAGAAGAAGTTTCGGATGTATTCGCAAGTGTAGTCACAGAAGACCTAATTACGTTAAAATCCATCATGACCGAAATGATGTATGGCGGGAAGAAAGATAAGACCCGTCGCATTGTGAAACGTCATATTAATGAAATTATGGAATCTCCACTGGTTCGTACCTCATTACAGTTGTCTTTAGGTCCAAAAGAGTACGCAAAACTCAAGACAGACTTGATCGATCGCTCAATTGAAATTACGATGGTGCCTGTATGCGACCCTGCGTTTAATGCGAGCCGTGCACAGAAAATCTTTCAAATGTTTAGAGACCGTATTCGTGAGCTAACACCGAAAGAATTTCAAAATCTATTACGTCCTGCATTTCAGGAAGACGAATGGATTTTAATTGTCTTGGGTGGTGTAACCGGTTTTATCGCGGGTACAATACATTTGTTTGTGGCTTTCTTATAATTAGATGCTGGAAGATGATCTGAATCTTGGGTTTAGATCACTACATAGCGTCATATACAATGTTTAAAATGAGGATGTTTTTTTATGCGCATTATATTACTCGGACCACCTGGAGCAGGTAAAGGGACACAAGCTCAGTTGATCTGTAAGCGCTACGATATCCCACAAATTTCAACCGGTGATATGCTCCGTGCTGCGATTCGTGAAGGTACTGAATTAGGTCTACAAGCTAAAAGCGTCATGGATAATGGCGGCCTTGTATCTGATGAGCTTATTATTGGTCTTGTAAAAGAACGCATTGCTCAACCTGACTGTGTCAACGGCTGCATTTTCGACGGTTTCCCGCGTACGATTCCACAAGCTGAAGCGCTTGAAAACGAAGGGATCAGCATCGATCATGTAATTGAAATCGATGTACCTGACGAAGAAATCGTTCAACGTTTATCTGGTCGTCGTCAACACCCTGCATCTGGTCGTGTATATCACACCGTTTACAACCCACCAAAAGTGGAAGGTAAAGATGACGAAACTGGTGAAGACCTTGTTCAACGTCCGGATGACCAAGAAGCAACAATTCGTAAGCGTTTAGGTTCTTACCACGCTGAAACTGAGCAATTGGTTGGTTTCTACCAAGGTCGTGCAGCTTCTGGCGAAAACGCACCGACTTATGACAAATTAAATGGTCTTCGTCCAATCGATCAAGTTCAAACTGATTTGTTCGCGATTTTAGATCAGTCTAAATAATTCAACTTTTTTGAATTTTTGACAATCAAAGAGTCCTACTGCATAGTGGGGCTCTTTTTTTATGTGGCTTTTAGGGCGAATCTGTTATGAAATTTGCTTTGGTTATAATGGTCATCATCGCTGTGGCGGTGTTATTGGGCTTATTATTTGTCAGCTTTAAAATGTTGCGTAAGGTGCAAGTGGAAGAAGCAGAGCAAGCTAAACTGAACCCTAAGCAATATCGCTTACATCCAAAGCTGCAGCAAGAGTTTGATAAAAAACAGAAAGAACAAGATAAAAATTAATCATCAATTTGATCAATTGATTCTTACAAATTCCATCTAGCCCGAAATTGAAGAGATTAATCTTCAATTTGGGTGGTTTTAATCGGTCTTAATGCGCCAAAGTCAAAACGGTCAGGCCAATTACATACATCAGACACGATGCATTCATCGCATTTTGGTTTGCGGGCAATGCAGCAATAGCGTCCATGTAAAATTAGCCAATGATGTGAATCGACGATAAATTCTTTAGGAATCACTTTGATGAGTCGGTGTTCGACTTCCAAAACATTTTTGCCGACAGCCAACCCTGTACGATTACCTAAACGAAAAATATGTGTATCAACGGCCATGGTCGGTTGACCAAAAGCAGTATTTAGCACCACATTTGCAGTTTTACGACCAACACCGGGTAAGGCTTCCAAATCTGCACGATTATTCGGAACGATGCTGTTGTGCTTCTCAATGAGCATCTTGCAGGCTTTGATGACATTTTCTGCCTTAGAGTTATACAGGCCAATAGTCTTGATATATGCCTTCAGACCGTCAACACCTAGCGCATAGATAGCTTCAGGAGTGTTTGCCACTGGAAAGAGTTTGTCTGTGGCTTTGTTGACACTGACATCTGTGGCCTGGGCAGATAGGGTAACAGCCACCAAAAGTTCAAATGGACTACTATAATTGAGTTCAGTTTTTGGGTTAGGGCGTTGCTCACGTAAGCGTTCAAAAAAAGTTTGAATTTGCTTCTTAGTCATGTTTTTAACAGCCATGATTAAGCCCCTTGCAGTTGTGTTAATTGTTGCGTGAGCGTATGGAGTAACTCACGTTTTTTTGCATCGTCTCGTACACTCAGCTGTTTTTCTAACTTTTTGATTTGTGTTCGAATTTTAGCAAGTTCAATGGTGGTCTTTGCATCGAGCTGCACGACTGGCGTAGCTGATTTTTCCACGACTTCAATGACCGGTACCGAGTCTGTTTGGGTCGAAAATTGGGCAAACAGTTCCGTGTCAATTTCTGCACGTACAACAGGGCCTTTACGATGAATTCGGCGCTTTTCCTCACGTTGAATATGTGCATAGTAGCGGCGACGTAAATCATTCTGTTCTGCGATTCGAACAGGTTCAGATGGCACTTGATCAAGCTCTTCGACTAGGTCGATACAATCCACTGGACACGGTGGGATGCAGAGTTCGCAGCCCGTACATAAATCCGTCAAGATCGTATGCATCAATTTGCCTGAGCCAATAATGGCATCGACAGGGCAGGCACTGATACATTTGGTACAACCAATACATTCATCTTCACGAATCACGGCTTTGACCCGTTGCGGGCGTCCATCACTTTGGATTGGCCAAACACTGGCTTCTGCTGTTAAGTGTGGACGATTTAATAACGCTGCCAGTGCATCTGCCACAGGTTGACCACCGGGTACACATTTATTGGCTTCTTCTCCTTCACTGATGGCTTTGGCATAGGGTAAGCAGCCGTCACGGTGTCCACAAAGTCCACATTGAGTTTGTGGCAATAGGGCATCAATTTGTTGGATGAGGGAAATTTCAGAAGTCATGGGTAGTCGCGGGTACAAATGAAGGCAGAGAAAAACCGAAGAGGACGTTGAATTCTAGCATGTTTCAGTATGAATTGCTGTGCGCAAAAATGGGTCTAAAGATGCATCATAAATGAGCAAAATAATTCATTAAAACATTCCTAAAAGTAATAATATTTATAACTAAAATATCTGAATAATCAATTTAAATCGCTGTTCTTTAAAGAATTTAAAGATTTTTTAAAAAAACTATTGCTGATTAGTTACAAAAGATATTTAATATTTTGCGCCAAAATATATCTTTGATCAAAATTGTGATCGATTTTGATCCATACATCTGCTGAGGATTAAGCGTTGAAATATAACAGCCTTAACGACTTCCTAGACTACGTTAAAACACGTGATGAACATCAACCTGAATTTCTTCAAGCTGTTGAAGAAGTGATGACGAGCCTTTGGCCATTCATCGAAAAGAACCCAGAATATGCTGACTACGGTTTGCTAGAACGTCTTGTTGAGCCTGAGCGTGCAATTCAGTTCCGTGTTTCATGGGTAGATGACAAAGGTCAAACTCAAGTTAACCGTGCTTTCCGTGTTCAATACAACTCAGCAATTGGTCCATTCAAAGGTGGTATGCGTTTCCACCCATCAGTGAACCTTTCAATTCTTAAATTCTTAGGTTTTGAACAAACTTTCAAAAATGCCTTAACTACACTTCCTATGGGTGGTGGTAAAGGTGGTTCAGATTTTGACCCTAAAGGTAAATCTGAAGGCGAAATTATGCGTTTCTGTCAAGCATTAATGATCGAGTTATACCGTCATCTTGGTTCTAACACTGACATCCCAGCGGGTGACATCGGTGTAGGTGGCCGTGAAGTGGGCTACATGGCTGGTATGATGAAAAAATTAAGCAACGACACAGCATGTGTGTTCACTGGTAAAGGTTTAACTTTCGGTGGTTCACTTGCACGTCCTGAAGCAACTGGTTACGGTACTGTGTATTTCGCTGAGGAAATGCTAAAAACTCGTGGCGACAGCTTTAAAGATAAAGTTGTAACGATTTCGGGTTCTGGTAACGTTGCACAATACGCTGCTGAAAAAGCAATGTACTTGGGTGCGAAAGTGGTTTCACTTTCAGACTCAGCAGGTACTGTATACGTAAAAGACGGTTTCACAACTGAACTTCTTGCTGAAGTAATGGAATTGAAAAACGTTAAGCGTGGCCGTATTTCTGAATTTGCATCTAAGCACGGTTTTGAATATTTAGAAGGTCAACGTCCTTGGTCTATCAAATGTGATATCGCGCTGCCATGTGCAACTCAAAATGAATTAGATGAAGCTGATGCTGAAGCTCTTCTTGCAAATGGCGCAATCTGTGTTGCTGAAGGTGCGAACATGCCTTCAACTTTGGCTGCAGTTGAGAAATTCGTTGAAGCGAAAATTCTTTATGCACCAGGTAAAGCATCGAATGCGGGTGGTGTTGCGACTTCTGGTCTTGAAATGTCTCAAAACGCAATTCGTTTGGGTTGGACTTTCGAAGAAGTTGATGAGCGTCTACATGCGATCATGAAAGAAATTCACCGCAACTGCGTGAAATACGGTACTGAAGAAGATGGTACTGTGAACTATGTAAACGGTGCGAACATTGCAGGCTTCGTAAAAGTTGCTGACGCAATGCTTGCTCAAGGCGTTTACTAAGTTCTCCGTAAGTTGAACTGAAAACCGAGGCTCAAGCCTCGGTTTTTTTATGGCGGAATGGTTTAGAAAATATAGATATATTGCTAGGTGTTCATTAGCCTAAGTTGTAATTTGCTATCCATAACATTGAAATGAAAATTTAAGGGTTGGCTGAGCAAACGTTTAATATGAAGCCCTAGCCGATGTAACTGTGTGCTGAACTTCAGTGTACTCCCTACATCTCCTGTAAAACGCAAAATATGTTGCTGTAAATCATAATTGCGGCCAATGTGATTACAGCCACTAAAATTATCATACGGTCATTGTTGAAAGTGAGAGTGTTTTGGGGGGCGCCATTCTTTACGAAAAACAACGTCTTTTGAGTTATTTGTTCTGCTTCAAAATCGCGTAAATCGGCAATTCGCTGTAAGCCTTTAAAAATATAGGTCTGTTGATTGCGATTCTTCAGGATGAATTCAGGCAGGGCATTTTGCTTTTGTAGTAGCTTTAAATTTACATCGCTAAAGCATTGGCTGAACAGTACATCGTGATTTGAAAACTTTGCACGGCTGATCAGCGTTTCCAGTTGTGAAGATATAAAAAAACCGAGGCGTTGATCTCGGTTTTTTTATAGGCTGTAACTTACAACGTACCTTTTACAGCTTCACGTTCGACTGACATATCAAAAATATAGGCATATTTTGATTGATCAGCTGCAGGGTTTTTACGTTCAAAACGTTTTACGCGAATAATTTGGCGTTCTGCAGGAGTGTGCTTAAAGCCTTCAATTTGATCGTAAAATAAAGTCCAGTCTTTATCAACTTGTGTTTTTAAGCCTTTTTCATCGTACTTCACTTCACGTACTTGTAAGCAAGTTTGTGGAGCAACACCTGTACATTGTTTGGTTTCAGGGCTGACTTCAAGGAAAATTGTTTCGCCTTGTGAGTTGTACTGGGTTTCAGGTGTTAATTTTCCAGTGAAAACCAGTTTCTCACCTGTTGCAGAAATAATCGTTAACGTTGGATTTTGTGGATCTGTGGTATTTAAGACAAAAGGTGCTTTACGGTCACTAAAGAGTGAAGATGCAAGTCCTTCTTGTTTCATCGCATTATCAGGACATGCCATCATGGTAGATGCAATGTTGCCTGTTACAAGTGTATTGTGTTCCACTTTCCATTGGGTTGACATGCTGTTACAGCTGGTTGAAATACCCAAAGTGCCATTTTCTAGAAAATTTAAAACCAAAGGTTTTGGTGCATTTTCAGTGGTGGTGCTCCATTGATATGAAGCTAAAGTTTTATCAGCATTTTGTTGTTGTAATACGCTCACGGCTAAATCTCCAGCTTTTTGGATATCGCTTGATTGACATGCTGCAAGGACTAAAGGGAAGAGGGCGATCGCTAAATATTTTAATTTCATTACGCTAACTGTTCTAAGTGAATTTCAGCCTGTAGCATAACCCATTCATTTTAAAAAAATATGAATACATTCAGCTCAAATAAGTAGCAAAATGTATCCATGAATAATAATTTGTTAACTTATTAATATAAATTATGAATAAGTCAAACTACCAAGTTTATTTCACGTTTAATCAAAACGATAAATATCCATACCCAGTGAACCCATACTAAAGCTACTGTGAACAATTGAGAAGCGGGGGCCTGCACCCATCGCAAAGAAGATGGGTGCAAAATGTTCAATGGTCGGATGGTTGCGTTGTACAAACGGGATATTTTGCCAATCGAGAACTGCATCAAAATCTTGATGAGTGAGCTTATTGACCACAAAATTACGGAATGTAGACGCCCATTCAGGCACGGCTGCTGCACGTCCATCCCAAGCCAACTCACGTAAGTTATGAGTAATACTGCCCGATCCAATCAACAGAATTTGCTTGTCACGTAAAGGGGCAAGCGTTTGTCCAATTTTATAGATCTCTTGCGCAGACAGAGTCATCGGCAGCGATATTTCAATCACAGGAATGTCGGCATCAGGATACATATGCAATAACGGCATCCAAACGCCATGATCGCGTGGACGGGTGCTGTTGGCATGTGCAGATAATCCTGCATTGGCAAGCAAATGAAGGATTTCTTCAGCAAGCTCTGGGTTACCCGGCGCTGGATAGCGGATATCATAAAGTTCCGGAGGGAAGCCACGGAAGTCATGCCAAGTTTCAGGACGGGCACTGATACTTACTTCTAGTGCGTTACTTTCCCAATGCGCGGACATGATAATAATGGCTTCCGGTTTTGGAAGATTCAGGCTTAAACGTTCCAACGCAGGACCGACTTGCTCAGGATTGATGGCAAGCATAGGTGAGCCATGGGAAATAAATAAACCTGGAAGTGTTTGTAAATTCATCGCGGTCGCCGTTGGTTGTTTAAAGGAATATGATGATCATGCACTAAATTATTCAGCGTAACAATTCGGATAATTTCAACGGTTTGTTTCATTGTTGCAACGCTGTAACTGCTATATACGCTGGATGTTAGTTCGGATTAACCCGCACGATGGTAAGGGTGATTATGGTTAATACTCATTGCACGGTATAGCTGTTCGATGAGCATGACACGAACCATTGGATGCGGCAAAGTTAGTTTAGACAAAGACCAATGCCATGCTGCAGCTTTACGTACCGCCTCAGAATGTCCATCTGGCCCACCAATGGCTAAAACCACATCATTGCCTTCAAGCATCCAGCCTTTCATGGTTTCAGCCAGTTTTTCCGTACTGAACTCACGACCACCAACTTCTAAGGCGATCAGTACTTCATTCGATTTCATGGCATTTAAAATGCTGTCACCTTCAATTTGACGGTATTTTAAAATGTCGGCTTCTGAGTCGTTCTTGCCACGTTTGGCCATAGGCAGTTCAATGATTTGCGTTTGAACAAAAGGCTGAATACGTTTGAAATAATCTTCAAAACCCGTCAGTACCCATGCTGGCATTTTTTGACCGATTGTCAGAATACGAATTTTCATACAGCGCCTGAAAGTATACAAAAGAGCATTATAACGGTTCGCTTGCGCTTTGTATGTTCAGACACAATTTGCAATTGAAATCGTGTTCTGCTTGCTGTTTAAATACGCAGCATAAGCAGATTAGATCGAAGATGAAAATTGGAATAATAACAATGAAAAAAACATGGCAGGACGGTAAATTATTTTTGCTCAAGCAAGCAGCAATGCTTTCAATTTTTGCATGGTGTTCATTTGCGGCGTATGCCAACAATATTAGAACCGCTGAACCGGATAATTTAAAAGTCTATTTAGAGCAAATTATTGGTAATGAAGCTGAATATCGTAACTATAAGAACATTCAAGAGTTAAATCGGGTGTCTGCTTGGATTCGTGAGCAGATGCGTTTATTTGGTGTGAATTGTCGTTTTCAAACCTATACCGTCAATAGCCAACCATACCGGAATGTAGTCTGTCCCTTAAATGCAGGGCATAGCAATCGAGTGATCATTGGCGCGCATTACGATGTATTTGAGGAGCAGCATGGCGCTGATGATAATGCCTCCGGTGTTGCAGGTGTACTCGAAGCTGCTCGGATTCTTTCGGCTGAAAAAGCGCGTTTAAAACAAAATATTGAATTTGTATTTTATACCCTCGAAGAACCGCCGTATTTTAGAACAGAGTCGATGGGCAGTTTTATCCATGCAAAATCGGTAGCAAAGGAAAAGGATAAAATTTCAGGTGTGTATATTCTGGAAATGATTGGTTATTTTGATCCCAAAGTTACCCAAGAATATCCTGTTGGGCTGAAATGGATTTATCCATCGCATACGAATTTTATAGCATCGGTGGGGAACATTCAGTCTCGTGATTTAACCTCATCGTATTGTGCGGCGATGGAGTCTTTGAAGCAGTTGCAATGTGAACGCTTGATTTCACCGTCATTTATTCAGGGGGTGGATTTTTCAGATCATATGAATTATTGGCAATTTGATATGCCGGCGATGATGATCACCGATACTGCATTTTATCGTAATAAGCACTATCACACTGAGCAAGATACTATGGATAAATTAAACTTAGATAAAATGGCTCAAGTGATTGATGGTTTGGTGAAAACCATCTTAAATTTGAAATGAGTGTCTTTAAAAACATGACATAAAAAACGCAGCCCCGAAAGCCTGTGGACTGCGATAAAAGGTCATCTACCTGGAGATGTAGATGACCATCTTGTTCCAATGATCATCACGCTTTTAGACGTGATTGGAACCAATAAAGAAACATACAGCGCGTATATCTCTTTACTATATATGTGGGATAGAGGGCGATATTTCAAGTAATAGCATTCAAATTTTGTAAGACTTTCTTATTGGCTATTCTTGATATTGACGTCGAATTTGAAATAGTAATCCAATCCATAGTTGTAGCTGTTGTCTTGAATCTAGTGGTTGTGAAGAATTTGAATGAAAAGTTTCGAATATTCAGTATGAAATAATGGATATAAAAAAGCCCTGTCGAAACAGGGCTTTTTTTCTTTTATTGCTAGTTACTAGTCGCTAGCGCTTAGTGACGTGCAGCTTTGCCACCTTCAGTTGCTTTGACAATCGGTGTCTTTGCAAGAGGTTTAGGCATATCAACCAAGGCTAGTGGTAAAATCTCATCAATCGATTTCACTGGTTTAATTTCTAGACCTTCTTTGACATTGTCTGGAATCTCAGTCAAGTCACGAACGTTATCTTGTGGGATAAAGACAAGCTTGATGCCACCACGGTGAGCAGCGAGAAGTTTCTCTTTTAAACCACCAATGCGCATTGCACGGCCACCAAGACTGGTTTCACCGGTCATCGCAATATCTGGACGAATCGCAATGCCTGTAAACGCTGAAACAAGTGCGGTAGTTAGGGCCAAACCAGCAGATGGACCATCTTTTGGTGTTGCACCTTCTGGTAAATGCACGTGTACATCTGTTTCTTCAAAGCGAATCGCTTCAATACCCAGTTCATCAGCACGAGTACGTACAACAGTCATCGCTGCAGTGATCGACTCTTTCATGACATCGCCAAGAGAACCGGTGGTAATGAACTTGCCTTTACCTTTCACTGCTGCAACTTCAATCGTCAGTAGTTCACCACCAACAGATGTCCAAGCCAAGCCGTTTACACGACCCACTTCAGCTTCTTCTTCGGCCATACCGAAGTCGAATTTGTGTGGACCTAAGTAGTCAGGAAGATTTTTCGAATTCACTTCAATTTGAAGATTTTTCGCTTTCTTACTCACCGCTTCTTTTACCACTTTACGCGCAATTTTCGACACTTCACGCTCTAAGCTACGCACACCGGCTTCACGTGTATAACGTTGTACGATATCGCGGATGGCTTCTTCGTGAACGGTTAATTCTTTCGCACGTAGACCATTGTTCTTGATGGCTTTTGGAACAAGGTAACGTTCAGCAATATTCACTTTTTCATCTTCGGTGTAACCCGGTAGACGAATCACTTCCATACGGTCAAGCAAAGCTTCTGGAATATTCATGCTGTTTGCAGTACAGATGAACATCACTTCAGAAAGGTCTAGATCAAGATCTAAGTAGTGATCATTGAACTTGCTGTTTTGTGATGGATCTAGGACTTCAAGCAATGCTGAAGCAGGGTCGCCACGGTAGTCTTGCGCCATTTTGTCAATTTCATCGAGTAAGAACAGTGGGTTCTTTACGCCAACTTTTGTCAAAGACTGTACAATTTTACCTGGCATCGCACCAATATAAGTACGACGGTGACCACGGATTTCAGCTTCATCACGCACGCCGCCAAGCGCCATACGGACAAATTCACGGCCAGTTGCTTTGGCAACAGATTCACCGAGTGAAGTTTTACCTACACCTGGAGGACCAACTAAGCACAGGATTGGGCCACGAAGTTTTTTCACACGTGATTGAACAGCAAGGTATTCCACGATGCGGTCTTTCACGTCGTCTAAACCATAGTGATCGGCATCAAGAATATCTTGAGCTTTCGCAAGGTTAATGCTGACTTTGCTAGCTTTGTTCCAAGGCGTATCTAAAATAACTTCTAGGTAGTTACGCACGACAGCAGCTTCGCTCGAAGCAGGTTGCATCGCTTTTAGCTTGCGGAACTCATTTTCAGCTTTCTTGCGTACATGTTCAGGTAAATCGGCTTCAGCTAGACGTTTTTCAATTTCTGCAACGTCATCCTCACCACCGCCATTCATGTCAGAAAGTTCGCGTTGAATGACCTTCATTTTTTCATTTAAGAAGTATTCACGCTGATTCTTTTCCATTTGGCGTTTTACAGAATCATGTAAGGTTTGCTCAATTTGCTGTTCTTCTGACTGTTGTAATAAATACGTCATCAGCTCAGCTAAATGTGCTTCAAATTCATCATGCTCTAAGAACTTTTGTTTTACATCAATATTCAAAGGCACGCGTGTTGCTACAAAGAATAATAATTGTAGCAAATCATCAATTTTATTGGCTGCTGCAATCAATTCACGTGCATTACGCAATTTTGCTTCTGCATATTGAGCAAATAAGGTGCGTAATTCTTCCACACGGTTATTCTGAGTTTCTGAGTCTACAGAAACCGTCATTGGGCTTAATGAATGCTCGGCAGTCAGGTAATCATCGGTATCGATAATTTTTTCTAACTTGGCACGATATAAGCCTTCAATCAGTACTTTTATACAGTTTTCATCATTCTCATGATTCACAACTTGCACAATCTTCGCGACAGTACCGTATTGATATAAATTGTCGTGATCAATTTCTTCTGTTAGCGAATCTTTTTGTGCAACTACGAATACAAGATTGTCACTGTCACGTGCGACATTGACTGCATTGATCGACTTTTCGCGACCCACAAACAGTGCAATTTGCATGTGAGGATATACAACCACATCTCGTAGCGCTAAAAGCGGTAATACGCTCGGAATTGTAGTTTCCAAGCTTTCTTCATTCATAATAATCTCAGACATGGGCACTCCTAATGAGTGACAACGGTGTTGCCATGTTTTTTATAGTGATGTGTATTTTTTAAATTACAAGGGTCATGCCAATTAAAATGTATAAAAAATGACTAAATATGTGATTTTTAAGTGTAACTCAGCGTCAAAAATATCAAATTAACGTTTGAAACTTAAAGTTTGAGATGGGCTGATAAAGCCATCTAGCGGTTGATCCCATGCTTCTCGGACTAAGGGGTCTTGGATGAGTTGAAAATCGTGACCAAGTCCTAAACGGTAGGGTATAGAGTGAGCTGTTGCTAATGTTTTATCGTAGAAGCCACCCCCCATGCCAATACGTGTGCCGTACTTGTCGCAAGCGAGCAAGGGCATGATTAAAAGGTCAAGATGAGAAACATGCTTCCCACGACTCGCCATAGGCTCTTTCATGCCGAGTGGGTGATGAGAAAAACGTTTGTTGATGTATTGATGTCGTGAGATTTCAACCCAAACCAGTTGCTGATTCATGTTGCAAATCATGGGTAAATACACATGTTTTTGATGCGCAAAACAGTAGTGGATGATCTTTTGAGTGTGAATTTCACCAAATGCATGTAAATACACGCCTATATGCTGACTGCTCTGAAAATGACTGAGTCTGACTAAACGCTGTAGGACTTGTTGTTCAGCTTGTCGTTGGGTCCATAGGTTTAGGCTACGACGCTGCTTGCGGAGTTGTTTACGAAGGCTGGTGGTGCTCAAAGTCATGATTCATTTCAAAGTAGCACAAAATTCTCAAGGCATTTTAACGTGTTCAAGCTTAAAAGTCCGAAAAAATAGGTTTTATCTTTTTTATATAAAGCGTTCCTTAAACACTAGTTGGCTTAGGGAACGCGGACTTATTTAAAGTTTTTTTATACCAAGAATTTGCACATCAACACGGCGGTCTGCTTGTAAGCAAGCTTTTAAGGCATTTCGATCTTGCACATCAAAACAACCATTGGTTACAGGCTGAGTTTCACCTGCTGAAGCGAAACTTAATTTATCAGCAGCAATCCCTTGGTTCATTAAGTAATTTTTGACAGTTAGTGCACGTTGCAATGCAAGTTGCTGATTATATTTTTCACTGCCTAAACGGTCGGTATGGCCGGTAAGCTTAATCATATCAATACGTGCATAGTGGTTATTAAGTTTAGTTGCTAGTTCATTCAAGCTTGATTTACCAGCAGGAAGTAAATCGGTTAATTTGCCACCATTAAATTTAAATAAAGAATCGGCAGCTAAATTTATATTATCTAAACTCGGTTCAATTGGTTTTATCACATTATTTAGAGCATTTTCTCTAATCAGGCAATTATTAATCGTAGTGCCATCATTATTTAATATAATAGGTTTGCCATTATTATCAACTGTAAGTAATAAGTTATTCAAAAGTGAATTTTCGTTTACACAATAGCTAACTGAATAATTTTCACAAAGATTTGTACAATTTTTCACCTTAAATTGGTATTCACCTTCTTTTAAATAAAAATCAGCAGAATTATTAATATAAAAATCACCGGCTTTAAAGTCATCTATATAGAGCTTAGTTGCACATTTTTGGTTCTTAGCTTGATCATCTGCGCATAATTTTTCATCACGTTGAACATGTATTTTGTATACATCAATCATATTGTTTTGAAACAATAAATTATCTGGTTTTGCATATTTATTTACGCCAGGAAAAGTTGAACATGCGACAACTGAGCGTCCACAAGTTGAAGTGACTGTGACACCGAATGGTGACATCGTACAGACTTACCCTGATGACACCGATCCATCCACAATTACGCCTGACCAAATTACGGTTAAAGATCCAAATGGCAAAGACATTGTGGTTGAGTTTGGTACACCTGAGACTCAACCAGACGGTTCAATTACGGTAACGGGTAAAGTGCCAGAGGACGTTGAAGGCAAAGTTACGGTTAATGTACCAGAAGGTTCATATGAAGACACTTCGGGTAACCTGGGTCTACCAGGTAAAGGCAACGAAAACATCAATATGGTTCCGCTTGTAGCAGAAGTGACGATTACACCAGATGGTAAGATCACTGTGACTTATCCTGATGATGTTGATCCATCGACAATTACAGAAGATAAAATCATTGTTGAAGGTCCAAATGGTCCAATCGAAGTACCATTTACGCCGCCAGTGGAACAACCAGATGGCTCATATGTGGTGACTGGTGAAGTACCTCCGGGTGTTGATGGTAACGTTACGGTAACTGTCCCTACAGATAGCTATGAAGATAAATCAGGTAGTCCGGGTGAGGAAGTAGATAAAACTGTCCCAGTGGACAATATCGCTCCTGAAGTTGAGACAACCCAAGTGGTTACGATAGAAGATCAAAGTGTGACATTAACATGGGCGCATTTTGGTATTTCAGATGCAAATACAGCAAATGATCAGCTTGTTATTACGGTAACAAATCTGCCAAAAGACGGTGTATTGACAATCGTAGATGCTGCTGGGAATAAAACACCAATCATCGTGGGTCAAACACTATCTTATGCTGATATTAATGTCGGAAAAGTTGTATTTGCGCCAGATGCTAACGAAGCTTCAGCAACTGACGGCGGAGTATATGCAGCCCTAGAATTTAATGTTTCTGATGGTAAACATGTGACTTCAGGTGAATTGGAAATTGTTGTTGATGCAGTGGCAGATAAACCTTCTTTAACATTAGATTTATTAGATTGGAGCCCAACGGCAGTTAATTTAAATATTCAAACTTGGAATAATCTTAAAACTGTTACTGTTGATGGAAAATCTTATAATTTATTGCAAGGTAATGGTAATGGCATGCCAGCAGATACCTTGAGAACGGTTTTTGAATACTTAACCAGTTCGAAAAATACAACTCTTCCACCTGCAAGCACTAGTGAAACTACAAGTTTGGTTGATTCAAGTGTAGCAACCTATGAAGGCGTTGCAATTACAGGTTATGTGTATTTGGAAGCTGGGCATACTTATAGCTATAAAGGTAAAGCAGATGATAGTGGTATGTTGATTATTGGAAACCAAGATCCTGTATTTGTGAGTTGGGGAGGCTTGAGCCAATCGGTAGACCTTAGCTTTACCGCTAAAGAGTCAGGGTTCTATACCTTTGATTTCTACATGCATAACCAAGCAGGTGAGGGTAACTATGATTTCCAATTAATCGATCAGTCACATGGTGATAAGATAAGTTATTATCCTAGTCTTGATGCTGCTGTATCAGATCTGAATAATTTTTATCAACAGACTAATTCTTCTGTGGAATGGCAAGTATCTGATTTGATTCAAGGAAGTAGTAGCGATAAAGATCAAAATGGTTTCCATAGACCATATTTCAACCTAAGTGGTGAAGTTGGAGAGGATATCTCTCTAGGATTACTTAATACGAAATTGAATGACCAAGATGGTTCTTAAAACTTAACACTGAATTTCTCAGGCTTGGTTGAAGGAATGCAAATTTACGCTGTTACTATAGATGGAACTCGAGTATTACTCGGAACTGCAGATACAAATGGTAATTTAAGTTTTGTCGCTGATGGCATGATTATCGAAGGTTCAAGCTTAGTGGCGATTGCACCACCAAGTTTGGTTGTTACAGGTAATTCTTTACAGTTGAATGTGAAGCTTGAATCTGTTGCAACTGAAAAATCGAATGGTTCAACTGCAAGTTCAGAACTAGAGTTCGGTGTAATTTTGTATCCTGCTTCTGTAACAAACGTAGCACCTGAAATTGAAATTGAACCAGAAGTAGTCACTGTTGGTGCAGCTGTTTCGGGTCAAAAAATTGCTACATATGCTGCATCGGATGCAGATAATGATAGTCTGACCGTGACATTTGCTAATGGCTCGACAGTTAGTGCCGACGGTTTCTATCAATTATCATTGGCTGATCAATCTGTAACCTTAACTCAGAAAGGTGCGGATCAGCTAAATTCAGGTGCTGTATTGCCTTCGATAAGTCTTCAAGTTACTGATGGTAAAGTTACAACTCCTGTAACTGGCAATGCTGAACTCATTGAGTTAAAAGCAACATTAACAAGTGAAATTTCGGTATCAGGGTCAACATCAGGTGGAACTGGTGGTGGTGCGTCAAGTTCAGTGATTAACGTTCCAAACCTAGGTACGATTTATAAAGATGCTGAAGGTAATTATGTTTCTGATGATCTTGTTGCGGGTGCGAAAATTGTAGATATTGCTGCACAGATGCAAGCTATTATCAATGATCCACAGTATGGTAATGATTTCAATAAAATTAACGAAGCGCTAAGAATCTTTACTAATTTGAAAAGTGAAATTAACGTTTCTGAAATTATTATTATCAATTGGGAGAAAATTAACAAAGTTCTGACTCAGAATGAGCTTGGGCTTAATTTCTCAAATAGTTTCCCTAAAGACTTTGGAGGTGAAAAAGGTACTCCGAGTGACTGGATTGTATTTGATGAAGCGTATTCAGGTGAAAAATATCCTGTCAATTCAATGATTTTAAACAACTCTGATACAACCAACTATAATGATGGTTTTAACTTGAGTATTACGGGTGTCCAAAATGTAAGTGGTTTCCAAATTAATATGTTGGAAGGTGTGCTATTTGCGGATGGAACTCAAATTGCTAAGACAGGTGAGAAAAATCAAAATGGACAGGATCAACTTGGTGTAATAGCTCCGGAAGCAGGCGTTCCAGAGAAAGTTTTACAATTTACTTTATATGCAGAAGTTCTAAATGATGCAGAGGCAAATGTGAATGTAAATGGTGTGAAATTTAAATCTGCTGCTCTTGATGCTTTAGTTGATGCCAAAGTTTCGGTAAATGATATATCAGTAAGCAAAGATTCAGATGGGTATTATGCTTATCAAGGCACTTCAAGTAGTCAAGTTGAAGATTTTGTAGTGAAAGTTACAGTCCCTGAAACCTCAATTCAAGATGTAAATGTACTTACAACCCAGCTCGAAACAGAGTTAGGAAACAGTAACAATGTGCTTCCTATTCAGGAAACAGTGACTGCGACAGCATCGTTTGCGATGTTCTCATTAGAAAGTGAAAGTTTACTTATTGGTGATGATATTGTTTTTGACCTTCTTGCAGATGACAATTTGGGCGGTAATACATTAACAACAGTAAATGATTTTTCTATTGCTGACCAAATCGATATCTCTTCATTACTTTCTGACGATGCAACTGAAGCGAATCTCGCAGAGTTTGTAACAGTAGAATATGACGAAGAAACTGATTCAGCTGTGATTTCAATTGACCGTGATGGCACATCAGGTCTGAAATACGAATCACAAGATCTCGTGGTCTTACTCAATCAAACGAGCAAAGTCGAACTAGATGACCTAATCAACAATAATCAAATTATTTACTAATCATTTGATGAACTAAAAAAAGCACCTTCGGGTGCTTTTTTTTGCTTCCAAAAAAGTGAATGCAGATTGAAGACTTGGTTTTAATCAACAACTCATCGGAATTAAAACAAATACGCTATATCTACACTTGTATATTGAATAAGCTTTCTTTGCGCTTAAAAAGCGACACTTATCTGATGACGTAGCTCAAAAGGTATGCATAAAAACAAATTAATGGACAATAAAAATGAAAAAGAATCTCTGGATTAGGACACTTCTTTCGATGACAATCATGGTGTCTCCACTCACTTTCGCAGCGACCAGCACTGCGCCAATTCCACCCAATAGCCAGCAAGTTTTTTTTGTGGGTAATAACTGGGATGGTACGGTTACAGTCATCAATCCTGCAAAAAACTATCAAAAAGTTGGTGTTATCAATATGGTGCCCGACAAAAAACAACGCCTCACTGAAATTTACCTCAACCCAGTAAAATTAATCGCTTATAGCTATATTCGTAATACGGCAGGAGAGGGAAATGATCAATTGGTCGATGACATGTATTCCACACCAGATGGCAAATCGGTGGTTGCATCACGCCCAAGTTATGCAGATGTAGTCTCGATTAACATTGCAACGGGGAAAATCAATTGGCGCACACCCGTTGAAGGATTTCGAGCAGACCATATGGCGGTTTCACCCGATGGGCAACAAGTTGCTGTTTCAGCATCTTCAGGGAATGTTGTACATGTACTCGATATCAACACGGGCAAAGAATTAGGACGTTTTGCGACGGGCGATAAACCACATGAAAATATCTATTTTGCCAACGGTACTAAAATTCTAAATTCAGCCATTGGAAATGTCGAAACAGCCATGGATGCAGCGTGGCAGGATTTCACTAAAGGCAAACGCTATATCACCATTGCTGATGCTAATAATTTTAAAGTCTTGAAGAAAATTGATTTTCGTCCTGCATTGGATGCCTTTGGCCGTAAAGACCTATCGAACGCTGTGCGTCCAATTGTGTTTAGCAAAGACGAATCCAAAATCTATGCACAAGTCTCATTTTTTAATGGCTTGGTCGAATATGATCTCAATCAAGGCAAAGTCACACGCATTGCACAGCTTCCGGGAAGTGCAACTATTCCCTCTGATCGCACCAAATGGGTGAATGACTCACGCCATCATGGGCTTTCGATCAGTGGAGATGGTGAAAAACTATGTGTCGCAGGAACGATGGATGATTATGCCACCATCGTCGATCGTAAAACTTTGACCGCGGCGAAATTGATTGCTGCAGGCAAACCGTATTGGGCAACGCAAAGTCCAGATGGTAAACGCTGTGTCATTTCTGAAAGTGCCACAGATGCAGTAACCGTGATTGATTTTGCAACAGGTGAAAAAGTCATCACAGTTCCAGTTGGCAATCACCCACAGCGTGTTCGTTTAGGTTATGCACCAGCAGGATGGGGCAGTCAGTAAAACAGTTTAAATCAAAAGAAAATGGAAAATTCAGAGTCAAATCGGCTCTGAATTTTTTAATTGAAGAACATTTAGAGATTGGATCATGTATAAGAAATGGATTGTTCTAGGCTTAATGGTTAGCTTAATTTTATTGTTGATGATTCAGTTTTTAAAACCACGGCAACAGCACGTAGAGCAGGAACAGACTCAACTGGATACACAAAAAGTTCTTAGCCCGCTTACAGTGCAAACCACTAATAATGCTTTAAATGATCAAAGTTCAAAACAAAAACAAAAACAAAAACAAGAAAGACAAGATATGGAAATGCACACCCAGTTATTACAACAACGTGAACAAGTATTTCAAGAATTTCAGCAAATAAATACGCAAATGAGTCAGGGGCAGCAGCCGAATCAAAATCAAGTACTCGCTTTACTCGAGCAACAATACAGATTGGTTGAAAAAGGCGTCGTGAATGTGGATGAAGCCATTTCATCTATTCAATATTTACGCCAAATACTGCCTGAAATGGATCGATTTTTAGATGGGCAACAAGCCAAACTAGAACAACTTAAAGATTGAATAAGGCGGATTAAATAAGCTTTTGAAGGTGAACAAACTTGAATAAAAATTTTTAACTGATGTTACGCAGTAACATCAAAGCGCAATTTGCTTCAAATAAAACAACGATACGCGGTAACGTCATCCGCAAGTGTTTAAGACAGGACTACTTCTAATCAAAAATGTTTTTGTGATGCTTTGAATAATTTGACGGTAGTGAACGAGTTTTGCGGATGACAATGGTTTTGGGTACTTTTGCCGAAACAAAAGTATCTCCAGCCGAAGGCTAATCTCTTTATTTAATCCTTAGATGTAAGACTCCGTCGAATAGGCTTAAAATTATTTTAAAAATGCGAAATTACTTTTATGTGCGTAACATCAGTTTTTAAGAAAAGAACAGGAGTCGAATAGCGCAGAAATAGAATAGTGAATTTTTTAGAATATTTTTGAATTGAGTTGAATGCTGAAAATTCATTTAATGACTTGGAAGATAAACACTCCGAAGATGCCGCTGCAAATGTCGTGACCCTGAACCCGATGAGTTCAAGGTGGACGCGACGTACACTCGCTGGGTTTCCCACACGAGGAGGGCATACGCTCAGAATATACAGAACACATCCATAAGTTTAAGTATCGGCAGGGGATTAGACCTAGCTGGCGAACACCTCAGAGATGTACTCAGTATAACGAATTCAGCGTTATTGGCAAATCACCAAACGCTGACAAAGTGTTTAAAATGAAGCAATCGGGCAAAGTATAATCACTAAACCACCGATTAATCAGTCAATTCTTCCACTTGTTCCAAAATATTTTGCAACAAAAGTTCGCAGTTTGCATATTCTTGCAAACTCTTATTCATCGACAGGACTTCTTGCATTAACTCAAGTGCGACCATAATGATCAACTTGCTTGGTTCCATACGTGGCGCTTTACGACGAAATTCATCGTATTTGTCATTCAGCAGCTGCGCTGCACGTTCTAAATCTGCTTGTTGGTCAGAAGTCGTTGCTAAACGGAAACTATGACCTAGAACTTTTAAATCAACTGCAATTTGTTCACTCATGATCAAACTTCCTCATTACTTTCAGTCGGATGTGCCAATTGTTGAATTTCTTGTGCATGTTGATCTTGAGCAGTACCTAAAATTGCTAAACGTTGAATAATCGCTTCAACTTTGGCCTTGGCATGTTCATTTTTTTGTAGCAGACGTTCACGTTCTTGCTTTAAACCTTGAATTTCTTGCTGAGCATGACGTTGTTCATTTTGCATTTTTTCTTTGACGATACGTAACTCATTACGCTCTGCCAAAATTTCCTGAAAACGATTTTTTAGATCAGTACAGCTTTTTTCGAGGCGGCTGTATCGGTCAGCCAAAGCAGTTGCATCAGTATTGAGCTGTTGAAGTTGAGCACGTGAATCAGTTAATTGCTCATTCAGTGTTTCAATTTCTTCTTGTTTCGAGGTGATAATGCCGTTCTTATGTACAATTTGAGCATGATGCTGCTCATTTGATGAGTTTTTCTCATCATGTAAGGCACCATTTTCGCTTTCAAATTGCGCCAGTCGCGTTTTTAAAACGCTAATATGCGCTTGGAGACGCTGTAATTCTTCTAACATAACGTAGTCGCACAGTCTTGCAAACAAAGGTAATATATACGAAGTATAGAGATTGGATAAGCGAATGCAAGACGATATTTCAGGTTGGTCAGATTGGTCCCACAATTTTTCTAAAATTGAAGAAATTTCAAGCCCAAGTGAGTTACATGGTTTACTCACTGGTATAGTTTGTGTGTCACAACCACCGAGTCGTGAAGAGTGGCAACAAATTTTAGCAACACTTGATGTAGCTGAATTAGATGAAGATGCATTGGCATTGTTAACTGAAGAAGCAGAAGATGTTGCTCATTCACTTTCAGATGATGAACTCGACTATCTTCCTTTATTACCAGATGATGATCACTTACTGGGTGAGCGTGTACAAGCCTTGGCAGACTGGTGTGCAGGTGTGGTTCTTGGCTTTGGTTTGGCAGCAGGACATCTGCGTACCAATGAACAAGAATTGATTGAGCATTTACAAGATGTCGCTTCAGTTGAGTTTGAAGATTCAGATGATGATGAAGAAGGTGAAGAAAGCTATCAGGAATTATACGAATTTGTTCGTTTAATCCCAGTAAGCCTGTCTATGGGACGTACCAAAGTAGATGTTTCAGAAACACCGTTGCTACAACTGAGTGCTAAAAATTCATCGGCTCAAGCGGGCAATGTGGTTGAAATGTTCACTCCACACCGTCCAAGTTAAGGCATTCTTTTTGCATTAATAATTAATAGATGATGGACTCTATCTAAGGAGTTCATCATCCTATTAAATCAATCATAGTCCAAACGTATAAGAAGCATATCCATGAAGAAATTAACTCAAGCAGATTTTCAGGAACGTCGTGACATCCTTGCAGGTGAAATGGGCTTACGCAGCATCGCAATTATTGCCACGAGCAAAGAAGCCATGCGTAATCGCGACGCAGATTATAAATTTCGAGCTGATAGTAGTTTCTTTTATTTAACAGGTTTTGCTGAACCTGAAGCGGTTGCAGTGATTGAAACCTTTGATAGCGAAGAAGAAGGTTATAGCTACGCTTTATTCTGCCGTGAACGTGACCGTGAAATGGAAATTTGGAATGGTTACCGTGTGGGTGTAGATGGGGCAGTAGATGATTATGAAGCCGATGAAGCTTATGCAATTGATTTGCTTGATGAAGAAATTTTAGAAAAATTACAAAATAAAGATAAATTGTTCTATCGAATAGGTCAGCAAGCTGATTTCGATGCACGTGTTGCTAAGTGGATTGCAACAGCGAGTGGTGAATCACGCAAAGGTGCGAGTGCGCCTGCACAAGTGATTCAGCTTGATCGTATTATTGATGAAATGCGTCTGCACAAATCTGAAGATGAACTTGAAATGATGCAAATCGCATCGGATATTTCAGCAGAAGCACATACACGTGCAATGCAAACCGTTAAACCGGGCATGATGGAATATGCTTTGGAAGCTGAACTGAATTATGTGTTTGGTAAAAATGGTTGTGTACCGTCTTATAACAGCATTGTTGGTGGCGGTGAAAATGGCTGTATTTTGCACTATGTGGAAAATGACAAAGAACTCAAAGATGGTGATTTGGTACTGATTGATGCAGCATGTGAATATCAGCTGTATGCCTCAGACATTACCCGTACTTTCCCAGTCAACGGTAAATTCAGCCCTGAACAAAAAGCACTTTATAATATCGTACTCGATGCGCAAATTGCGGCGATTGATGCGGTGCGTATCGGCAACTCTTATAAAGAACCACATAACGTTGCAGTGCGTATTTTAGTTCAAGGTTTATTGGATCTTGGCATTATGCAAGGAGATATTGACGAAATCATCGCAAAAGAAAGTTACCGCCAATTCTATATGCATGGTACGGGTCATTGGCTTGGTATGGATGTGCATGACGTCGGTTCATACAAGCAAGACGGTGAATGGCGTGCCTATGAAGAAGGCATGGTTGTAACGGTTGAACCGGGGCTCTATATTGCGCCAGATGATGAAACAGTGGATGTAAAATGGTGTGGTATTGGTATCCGTATTGAGGATGATGTTGTAGCGACTCAAAATGGTCCACGTGTATTGACGGCTGCAGTGGTGAAATCTGTAGAAGACATTGAAGCCTTGATGGCAAAGTAAAATTTACGAAATAAAAAGCCGGTCAAATGATCGGCTTTACTTAATAAAAAATCAGAAAAATAACGAGAAATTAATGAATGTTAAAGAAATTTGGTTAGATAAAAATACACTATTTTATAAACAATTTGATCAGATCGAAACTGCGAATATAAGCTCGTTAAAATTTGCTTATGTACAGATTTTAGGTAATGTCCCATTTCTATATGTTTTTACAGATATGCAACACTATATATCAACAGAGTTGCTTGGTTTTGATTTGGTATATCGTGAATTATCAAATATTTATAAGTTTGATGATAGAGCATTTTTTGAGGCAAGTAAGGCCAATATAGAAGATACTATAGTAAAAATTTGGTCAATAAAGATTGGTCGAAACTATACAATGATGTGTGCTTAAAAAACAGGAGGGTTTAACTTGGTAAACTATACATACTCATTAGGAGTTTACCATGAGCAAGAAACAGAAGACTTACACCGCAGAATTTAAAGCTGAAGCCATAAAAGCCATTG